>CAZKCK010000011.1:0-43149 GCA_964550695.1 uncultured Bacteroidales bacterium
AAAAGAGAAACTTGCCGAAATTGATGCAAAAAGAAATGCTGAAACCGGGCAAATAGCCGAATACATAAAGCGAAATAAAATTATAGCTCAACCAACGGCAAGCGGACTTTATTATGTTGAAATAAAAAAAGGCAAAGGAGCGGCAGTTGTTGATAATAAAAAAGTCAGGGTACATTATACCGGCCTTTTATTCAATGGCCAGCAGTTTGATTCTTCGCTTGATCGCGGACAGCCGTTTGAATTTGTGGTTGGCAAAGGCAGTGTGATTAAAGGTTGGGATGAGGGCCTGAAACTGATGAAAGTCGGTGGTAAATCAAAACTGATTATTCCAAGTCAATTGGCTTATGGTGATAAGGGTTCACCACCCAAAATACCGGCTTTTGCCCCACTTGTATTTGAAATTGAAGTTCTTGGAATTGAATAAATTAAAACTATGAAATATTATAAATTTTTAATCACACTTGCAATGCCGCTTATTCTGACTTCCTGCTCTACATTAAAAAAAGAGAAAGCCCCTGAGTTTATCACTACTGCTTCAGGATTAAAGTATATGATTACCAAACAGGGTGAGGGGCGAAAAGCTTTAAATGGTGATATACTTACAGTACATTATACCGGTAAGCTAACAAATGATTCTGTTTTCGACAGTTCTGTTGAAAAGAATAAACCAATTAAAATAACGCTTGGTAAAGGCCAGGTTATAAAAGGTTGGGATGAAGGGCTTTCGTACCTCCAGGCTGGCGATGAAGCCATTTTTATTATTCCTCCTGATCTGGCTTATGGCGAAAGGCCGGTAGGTCCGATACCAGCAAATTCAACACTTAAGTTTGAAATCAAACTTATTGATGTACAAGAAGTAAAAGCACCGGTTCCGTTTAATTGTGCCGGACTGGATACCATTAAACTTGCATCCGGCTTACAAATGATTATGGTGAGTGAAGGCTCAGGTGCTAAACCTTTGGCTAATAATAAGGTAGATGTTCATTATACCGGTTATTTTACTGATGGGCGGATTTTTGATAGTTCAGTAAGTCGTGGCGCTCCACTTTCATTTGAAGTTGGAATAGGTCGTGTGATAAAAGGCTGGGATGAAGGCCTGCTTCAACTGAATAAGGGTTCAAAGGCAAGATTGATAATTCCTCCGCACCTTGGCTATGGTGATAGGCAAACAGGACCTATTCCGGCAGGTTCAACTTTAATATTTGATGTTGAACTAATTGATTTTAAATAATTTAAAAAGGCCTCAGAAAACTAAATTCCTGAGGCCTTTTTTCTTATTGATAGGCCTGATTATTTATAATATTAATCAGATCTTTGGGCTTAAAGGGTTTTGCCAGAAAATCGTCCATACCGGCACTGAGACACCTGAGGCGGTCTTTCTCCAGTGCAAATGCTGTAACAGCTATCATTTTTACTTTTTCAGGTTTGTTTTTTTCCAAATCCCTGATTATTGCTGTTGCTTCCAGACCATCCATAATTGGTAACTGAATATCCATCAGAATTATATCATATTGATTTTTTGAAAATTTATCAATCGCAATTTTTCCGTTTTCTGCAATTTCAATTTCATGCCCCTCCCGCAGCAATGTGGCTTTCACAAATTTCTGATTCAGGATATTATCTTCAACCAAAAGGATTTTTAACTGACGTTTTATGCCTCCAAAACCAATACCGGGGTTCTGTGCTTTTTTAATTTTTGTGTCGAAAGTTGCTGTAAACCAAAATGTTGATCCATTACCTGGTTCTGTTTCGAAACTAATTTCACCATTATATAAAACGCATAAGTCCTTGGCAATGGCGAGTCCAAGACCGCTGCCTTTCATTTTAAGCAGCAATGATGAATCATGATGACCAAGTGCCGAATAGAGTTCCTGAGCCAGTATATCATTAATTCCTGATCCCGTATCATGAATCTTAAAAACAAGAATCACTTTTTCGGCTTCCAGTTCCCCCAGATTTTCAACAACAATGGTGATTTTTCCTTCATTCGAATTGTTAAGCGCATTGTCAGCCAAATTCATAATAATCTGCCGGAGCTTATCACCATCAGCAATCACACTGGGCGGTACATGCGTCGAAATGACATAATCAAGTTCAATTTTTTTACCAATAGCCCTGTAGGTCAATGCATTAATTATACCTTGTATTTCTTTTTCAATGTCGATAACCTCGTGACGAAGTTCAACTTCACCAGACCTGATGTCAGAAAAATCAACTACATCGTTAATGGTTGATAAAACCTGAGTACCATATGAATTAATAATGTTAAGATATTCAATAGCTTCATTATTCAATGGCATCGATTTCAAAATATCAATAATCGAAAGGATGCCGTTTAATGGAATTTTTATTTTTGAACTAATACGCCTGAGTAAAATATTTTGTGTATGATTCAGGGCTTCTATTTCATCTTTAGCATCCACCAGTCTTGATTCAAGACTTTCGCGCATATCGGCAAATTTAGCTTCCTGTGCCTGAAGGGCGATTTGAAGTTTTTCTATTTCAATATAATCGTTATTCATTTTATATTATTAAATAATATTTGTTTTTCAGTGATTTATATGTTTTTGAATAATGCTTAACAGATGGTTTTTTGAAATTGGTTTTGATATATAATCGTCAAAACCAGCCTCCAGAAACCTTTCACGATCTCCGCTCATAGCGTATGCTGTTTGAGCAATGAAGGGAATTTTTTCATAATCTTTATAATCTTGTTTTATTTTATGCATTAACATAATTCCGTCCCATGGGGTGGGAAGGTTAATATCAACGAGCATAATATCAAAAATATGCTTTTTGGCAAATTCTCTTTCAATTATTTCAAGTGTATTGTCACCATCTACAGCTAACCCCAATTCGCCAACATTTTCAAGCATCTTCTTTAAAACCATTCTGTTCATCCGATCATCTTCAATAATCAGGATAGAAATGGGTCTTTCAGCATATTCTAATGAAGATGTGATTGCCTTTTCTGTATTTTCAATACGCAGAACTGATGATCCTGATTGTTTGAGGTAAATGGTAACAGTTGTTCCAAGCCCTTTTTCACTAACAACTTCAATTCGGCCTTTCATAAGTTCAATCAGGCGTTTAGCTAAAGGAAGTCCAAGCCCTGCGCCTTGATAAGCCCTCGAAAAACCCAGGCTTTCTTGTCTGAAGGCCTCGAAAAGATAAGGAATGTATGTTGGATCAATACCAATTCCGGTATCTTTTACCCTGATAAACAAATCACTGCTGTTCTCGCTGATACCACACGAAATGTTGATGAATCCTTTTTCAGTGTATTTTAATGCATTATCAATCAGGTCGCTGAGAACCCGCATGAGGTTATTTTGGTCAGCGAGGGCAGGAGGAATCTGATTTTTCTGAAGATTAAACCGAATCCCTTTTTCATTGGCTTTAAACTTGAATAATTCGCCGGCATCTTGAAGGATTCCAGCTAAGTCACATTCTACAAGATTAATTTCCAAATCATTGGCTTCAATACGGCTAATATCTATCAAGTTAGTTAATAAATGTAGCAGCCGCTCACCACTTTGTGAAATACCGTTGGCATACTCATATAACTCCTGATTCTCGGTTAACGATAACTCCGATTCAAGAAGGCTCGCAAATCCAATGATGCCATTTAAGGGAGTACGGATCTCGTGGCTGATATTTGACAGAAATGCATTTTTAAGGTAGTTGGCATCTTCAGCCCTTTTCAGTGCTTTTTTTAATTCAATGTCAACTTTGTGTCTTTCATCAATTTCTGATTGCAATGTTAAAGTCTGTCTTTCAACTTCTGCAGTTAAAATGCTCTTAAAATCTGCTTTTTCGTGATTCAGTTTATCAATATCTGCTGAAAGTTTCTGATAATTAATAATTTGCTTTCTTTTTAACTGTATTATATAATAACCACCCATGATTAATATACAAGCAATCAGTATAATCAGAGCCCAAATAATTGTTGAATTCTTAGAACTGTTATGATTAAGGGTTGCTATTTGCTGCAGGAGCTTTGAATTATTATTGGATAAAAAGTCAAGGTTAACCCCGGGTTGCTTTAAATTAACAGAATCAGAATACAAAATACTCTGGTTTAATAGCTCATAAGCTTTTACATAATTATTTTGTTTGACAGCAAGATTTGCATAAGCCTTGCAAATCAATATAATAGCAATAGGCAAATTTTCAGCAGTTACGATTTTTAATGATTTTTTGAAGAGGGCTTCTGCTTTGTCAAGTGAATCAAGTTCTGTATAAAGTCTGCCTAATTCTCCACAGTTTTTTGCAATACCCAGTTTATTGTTGATGGCTTCGGAGTTCGCTAGTGATTGCTTATAATACGAAATGGCTAGTTCATCCTCATTGCTGAGTTCGTAAAGGTGGGCGAAGTTGTTTTGCGTTTCTGATAATCCGGAAATATCATTTAATTCTTGTCTGATATTAAGAGCTTTATGTAAAAAGTCGCTTGCTTGATCCAGGTTGTTCTCATTAAGATAGAGTTCGCCAATATTATTGTAAGTATTTGCAATAGAGGCTTTATTATTATACTTTAATTTTATTTTAAGAGATTTATAAAGATATTCCAGCGCATTTTTATTGTCGTTTCGCTGCAGGTACATGAGGCCAATATTGTTCAAAACTTTTGATTTAAAGAATTCATTTTTAACACTATCTGAAATCTTAAGACATTCTGTCAAAAGTTTAAATCCATCATTGAAATTTGCTATTTCAAAATAAGTATTGGCAATGAGCAACTTTGAATTGAGAATACCCTGGATATTATTTGATTTTTCAAATATCGCAAGTGCTTTTTTATAAGCATCGGCTGATTTGAAAAATTCAGAATATGAGTAATGTATCCGGCCAATTAAAAGGTAAGTTACACCCTGACCCGATAGAAATGCATTGTTAAAGGCAATTTTGCCAACAGAATCTAATGTATTGAGCGATAACTTCATATTTGAAGTTACATACCGATCATAAACTGCAATTATTTCATTCTGATTTTTTGGATCTTTTCCATGTGTAATCAGGTTAAGCAATGTATCACCTGTAGGCGAAGACTGAGCATGTACATTGACCAGAATTCCTGAGATGAATAATAAAATTATACTGATCCTGAACATTATAGCTCTATTTATTAAAATTATAATCTGCATTATTTTGTTGCAAGGAAGATTTTTTCAAGAGGGTTTACTGCGTACTTTATCAATTCCGGATATTTATCGGAGCCCAGTTCTATGATACTTACCCTGAAGCCAGCTTTTTCGAGCCTGGAAGTGTAGTCGGAACCATATATCCTCACGTGGTCGAATTGTCCGTAGTATTTTTCACGATCAGAATCAGTAAGCAATGTTTTATCTTCAAAGGTAGTTTCAAGTTTAGGGGAATATGGAACCTGTAAAACAGCCCATCCTCCTGTTTTCAATACCCGGTATAATTCAAGCATAGCTTTCTGATCATCAACAATATGCTCGAGTACATGGTTACAAATAATTGTATCGAATGATTCATTGTTAAAAGGTAGTTCTGTGATGTCAAGTTGTGATATTCCACGTTCATAATAATAATCATTGTAACCTTCTGTGTGTTTGTCACCAGTAATATATTCAATATCAGTATGTTTCTGGATATAAACCCTTAAACTGCCTTCCGGTGCCACATGCAATACTTTTGCAACTGAAGAAAATAAACCCTTATGTTTTAAAAATACGAACAAAAGTCTGTCACGGTCAGTGGAGTAACAACGCGGGCAAACTGCATTTAATCTGAATCCACTCCCAATAATTTCCTTTTCAGATATAACAGCATGCTTTTCACCGCCAGGGAGCAGTTTTCTGAATTTTCTTTTACAATATGGGCACTCATATCGTGAGCCTGAATAATAAAAACCCATAATTCGTTGCCAATACCCCCTCAATTTTACACCTATCCCATAAGGGATAAATTTTTTCAATGGTTTCTTAATTTTAGCTATCATGATATTGGCAAGATTAGTTGTTAAAAAACACTACTTTTCGGGTATCAATCAGGTCACCTGCTGTGGTTCTGAATATATATGCTCCATTGCAAAATTGGAAACCTGTAAGCAGTAATGAATTACCACTAAATGGCGAGAATTCCTGATTATAAATATTTTTACCAAGCATATCAAATATTGAAATGGTCAAAGCGTTGTGGAGATTTTGCACCAATTCGAGTATCACTGATTGTGAAGACTTGTTTAGTACAATGTTTCTGATCAATTCATTTTTTCGTGGAGATTCAAAAGAAGTCCCCTGACCCGGAAAGTACTCATAAGCACCAATATCATAAGCATTTCCGTACGGACGTACCTGATAATCGAAATCAAAGTCAACATTAAAATCCTTCAGATCAAAACCAGAATTAACCCCCGGGCTGTCAGGTGAAAGCCTGTAATTTCCCGCTATTGTATCAAGAAATAGAATTGAGGTTGCATTTCGAGCACAAAAGTTATTTTTTACGTCTTTGGTAACATCCACATTAAAATTAATATACGATGATTCAGGGGGTACTCCCATTGAGTCATAATAATTCCATATCCCTGGATTAATTAATATATTATTGTAGATCAGGTTATTAGAACTGTTTATATTTGAAAATCTGATTCCCTCGCTTTTGGGATTCACTATTGTATTGCTAAAAATGTGATATGGAAGACTTTGTGGATTCGGGAGATTGTAAGCTACATAAATTCCGGGCTTTGAGTAAGCTCCTTGTGTAAGAGGTTTGTAGGTTCTCCCGGCTTCCAGAATCAGGTTATTGAAGATTTTTTTGCCACCCAAGCCATGAACTTCTATCCCAATCCCACTTCCTTTCATAATTTTATTATTGTAACAATCACAACTACTGCCTTCGCCAATAATAATTCCACTCATCTGGCCGTATTGCTTCACGTAGCTGTCATATGAAATATTGTTATTAAAAATCTTACAATCAGTTATAGCACATGAAACCTGAATTGCATCGTAGCCGGTTCGTTGTATAATATTGTTATAAACTTCAACTCCATAAATTAAATGCGGCAACACCGTTGTATCTTTACCGTTGCAATTCAACAATTTACCGGAATAAAATGAACTGCCAATATACATGCCTTCAAAACCAATGTCGTGCAGATAATTGTCGTGGATTTTTATGTTATACATTGCAAAACTGTCTCTTACTGATTTGAAAGAACAGTCGGGGTCCGTTTTTGCCATGATTCCTGCCAGCCGCGTATGCGCAATTTCAAGGCCTTCAACTTCAATATCAGTCGAGAGATCGTCAATTGAAACACCAACGCCATGCGAACGGAGAATTTTTATAGCATATGGGTCATTTTCAGTCTTTCCGGTAAGTTTTATATGTGATGATTTGCCGAACCTGATTCCATATACATTCATGGTATCAAGAACAACTGCATCAGTTTCTGGCCTTATAACAATTGGTGCATTCATTGTTCCATTCAGATTGTCAATCCTGATCTGAAAGTAATTTCCTGATTTTAAACAGATGGTTGAACCTGCAGTAATTCCCGGAAGATTGTTTCCATCAATAAGTGTATAAACTCCGGGATTACCGTTTAAAACAGTATCGCATTGCTGAGCCTGCATCCATTGGATGCTTATAATCATGACACTGAATAGAATGTAGGTCAGTTTTTGCATTGTTATAAGATTAATTAGCTCTTTTAGCTCTTTCCCAGTTAACTGACTGAGCTTTTTTAAGATAACGCTTCAGGCCCAGGAATACGGCCAGATTCATGATAAAGAAATAATACGGTATAAAGAGGATTTTAATCCTGATGTGTCTGTTTTCAAATGCCCATCCGGTTAAAGCAGCAATATAAAACAGAATCTGGCCAATAAACAAAAGTGTATATAAGTTCGTTGCATTCAGACCCTGCTGAAATGCGATAATCCCATTCAGTATAAAAAGCAATGGTAAACACAGGGGAGCCAGCGTCCATCGCAGTACGCGGTGCGAGATATACTGAAAAGTTAAAATGGTGTAGCGGAATGGATTCAGCAATTTCCGGAGCCTGATTATTGACTGAATTCCACCTGCAGATATGCGGATTTTTCGTTTGAGTTCTTCTTTTACATTGGCTGACGGAGCTTCAATAGCATATGCATCAGGGTCATATTGAATGGTATAGCCTTTCATGGCGATACGTAACGAAATGATAAAGTCGTCGAGGAGTGTATCTTTTTCTACTTCTTCAAACAACTCGCGTCTGATAGCAAATAACTCTCCGGCTGCACCAACAACTGAATACAGTTCAGCATCCCATTTTTTTAATTTTGATTCATATTTCCAATAAATTCCTTCAGTAGCTGAAGCGCTTTGAATGTTGTTTTGAAAAATGCGTTTTTCACCACTTACGCAGCCAACTTTAGGGTCTCTGAATAAATCAACTATTCTTTGAATGCTTTCATCACCCAACATGGTATTTGCATCTGAAAAAATAACAATTGGTGATTTTACATACTGCATACCACGGTTCATGGCACCTATTTTTCCACCTCTTTCGGGCACATGATAAACTTCAACACCTTGATTGATATATTTTTGCAGATATTCAGGTGTTCCATCATCACTGCCATCTGTGATCCAGACCTGTTTAATTTTTGCTTTGGGGTATTTTAATGAGAATGAGTTGGCCACCTTGGCATCAATGTAATCTTTTTCATTATAGGCCGCCACGAACAAAGAAACTTCAGGTTCATAAACCGTTGACGGCATTGGTACTTTTTTGTTGGTCAGGCGTTTTAACATAACGAGTACCAATAGCAATATTCCATAACCTATATAAGCATAGAATATGATGAAAAGCATTATCCAGAACAAGACTTGCAAGACAAACATAGCAAATATTTTTATAAACAATTATTTTTCAATACGTTCCCAAAGGCCTGTTACTTCATTGTACTGTTTAATCACCCTGCATGGGTTACCGGCAGCAATGCAGAATGCCGGAATACTCTTGGTAACAACACTACCGGCACCAATCTGAGTACGCTTTCCTATGGTAACTCCTGCCAGAACAACAGAATTGGCGCCAATATGGGCTTCCTCCTCAATTATAACTCCTTTAATATCAAGTTTTTGATATTTTGAATTTTTTGTACCATCTGAATACCCATGATTAAAGCCACCAATGAAAACATGCTGACCAGTGCCGCTTCCTTTTCCCATCGTTACCGGACCAATGATTACAGTACCAATACCTACTCTTGCATCATCGCCGATCAATACATGACCTACACCATTATTCACTACACAAAATGATTCGATGGTTGAGTTTTTTCCGAGCTCGAAACGGTTATATGGGAATACATCCATTCGGGTATAACTCCTTATAAGTGCGTTTTTACCCCGTTTATGGTAAAAGCGATTTACAAAAACCCGTATCCACCAGCGTGGTCGTGGCCGACCTGATGGCGAAATAAGCCATAAAACAAATTTTTTAAGCCGCGGATCTGATTTAATATTTTGTATTAAGCTCATTGATAATACTTTATTAAATTATTATACCTTTTTCATTTGCAATAATCTCAATATACTTATAAATCTCAGCTACATTATTCTCCCAGGAATGCCCTGAACCGCATTGCCGGCGAATCTTCTGCAACTCAGGGGAGTTTTCATGCAAAGCCCTGTTTATTAATACTATATAATCTTCATGAGAGTGGGCAAGATAGGTTACATCCTTAAAATACTCCATTGCCTTGGTGGCAGTACCCACAGTTGGTTTTCCCATGGTCAGATATTCATCTATTTTGCGGGGATAATTTCCCATGGTGGCTTCATTAACAAGTTGTGGATTAATTGCAACATCAAACCCTTTGATGTACCCGGGTAATGCCGATGGATCTCTGCTACCCAAAAAATGTACATTATTTTTGCTATGCAATGCAGATTTGGCAAATTCTTCATCTTCAGGTCCAACCAGAACAATACTCCAGTCTTTCCGGGTATCTGCAATGTATTCAAGTAGTTGAATATCGAGCCGGCGGGCTGATAAATAACCAACATAACCAATTATGGGACCCGGGATGGTTGAAAGGTCATCAGGAACAGCAATTTTCCCGTTTTCATCAGTAAAAAGCGACGTATCGCAACCCTGGCCAACCATATAGGAATGTGGATTGTATTGTGCACCATATTCAGCATACAATACCGAATTATTTACAACAAGATCAGCGGTTTGTATCAGGCGTGGTTCAAGTCTGGCTCCATGTTTTTTCCAATACGGATTTTTAGTCAAAAAGTCACGCATATAATAAATGTATAGCGATGGTTTTAGCAGTTCTTTGAGGTACACACCCATAAACATCATACTGTCATTAAATAGGATATAATCCTTAAAACCAAGTCTTGAAACAGCATCTAATATTTGTTTGGCAAATAACTTACTGTTCCTTTGATTAAGAATATCATACAAAAAGTTGACAGACAATCTGTTAATTGATTCAATCCGTGTGCGGGGGTACAGATTCCAAAGGTTTTTATTGATTTCATAAAGATCAGGTATTTCACCATACAGAATTTTCAATCTTTTTTGAACCTTTTCATTGGCGAAATCATTTTTAATTGTTGCACGGTCGAGTGGAGCATTTACATACAAAACCCTGTTATGTTTTGAAAATTCTTCGGCAATATTCTTACAATTACTGCCAATTGCAATATCCCAGGGCTGAATGCCAACAACAATTATATCCTTGTTTTTAATCATTTAGTATTCAGTAAGTGGGCAATTATATTATTTAAGGATTTCGTTATAAAGTTTATGAATGTCAAGAGCCATTGCATGCCATGAGAATTTAGCTGCCTGCTGAAACCCATTTTCAATTATTAGTTTGGTCTTTTCCGGATTATTCAGTAAAAAGTGAATGGCTTTGGTAATCTCTTCCGGTTTAAAAGGATCAGTGATGTAGGCAGCATCTCCAGCAATTTCAGGCATACTCGATGTATTTGAGGTAATTACAGGCGTTCCGCATGCCATTGCTTCCAGAATGGGGATACCAAAACTTTCACGGAGCGAAGGATACAAGAATAAATCGCACTGTGAAAATATTGCCGGCAAGTCAGTATTAACCACATAACCAGTAAGATGTATAAAATTAATGAGATTGCGGTCATTAATTTCAATTGTAAGCTTTTCAAGTTCCTGCCGGTCATAATCCAGCATCACCAACGGGGTTTGGGCACCACTTGATTTAAGGAAAGCTGAATATGCCTGAAGAACGCCCCGTGTATTTTTTTTTGGGTCGGTATTCCCCAAATGAAAGAAAAATTTGTCGGGTAGTCTGTATTTATCTTTAACACGTTTTAATTCAGAAGGATCAGTTATTTTTTTAAAATGTTTTCCAACTCCGTTATATACAGTCCTTAACCGGTTATCATGAATTTTGAAAAATTCAGCAATACGGTCTTTTTCAAAATTAGAGACGGTTACGATAATTTTACTCTTTTGCAAGATCCTCGGAACCACAATTCTCCGGTAAACATTGCCAAATTTCTGATAGGCTGTGCCTTTATCGTTCAGGATATTGGCAATACTTTTTTCCATATAAATGATATCGTGCAGGGTCACCATTAATGGGATTTTGCTGAATATGGGAGCCGTATTGCTGGTGCAGTGCAGTAACTGGCAACCATCAGCCTTAGCAGCTTTCGGCAGGGCTATTTGCTCCCAGAATGGATAAAACCCACCGGAAATTTTCCTGATTTTAAAATTTGGTGTTTCAATTAAGCAAGTATCATCTTCATCAGGAGCAACGTAAATATAATATTGATTAACAGTATCAATAGTCTGGAGATTGCGAATCAGTTCAAGCGCAACCATGTCCATTCCATGTTTCTTCTTTCTGAAAAGCCTTTGGCCTTCTATTCCAATTATCATTGATATTTTTCTAAAATAAATAAATTTTAAACATAAACGAAATTAAGTCATGGGTCAGGTAAAATCGCTTAAGACCTTGCCCTGATGTTTATTGATGAAAATTTCCCACCAAACAGCCAATGAAACAAGGTTATAAAATTTGAAAGCCTGAACTTGCCTGTACCAGAACCATTTGCTGGTATCGAGTGCATTATTTTCATATTCTTTAAAAAAGCTTTCGATATAATTTTTTGAAGCAAAATCTTTATAAAATCCTGATTTTCTAATAACTTCTTTAATAACTGCTCTTTGTGCACTATCCATAAAAAACAATGGCAGCGGGGCAAATCCTCCTTGCTTTTTCCTGCTTGTAATTTCGGGTGGAAGCTTTGCTTTCAGGTAGCTTTTGTGAAGGAATTTGGTGGTGCCTTTTCCTTTGGCAATAGCGTTAATATCACCTTTACACTTAAATTCACGTGGCATGGTGCGAAGGAAATTATAAATATCGGTCGACATGTATGGAAAAGTCAGATCGTTTTTGAACATTTCGGCCATTTTTGAAGCTTTAAACAGAATAACTTCATTCACAACCTGTTCAAGATCGGTCTTATAATTTCTAACAAAGTAAAATTCATTAAAATCCTTAAAACTTTTCGGAATGGAATGCGTATAGCCATAGTTTTCTAACTGGCTATGATTGTTAAACAATGTTCGTGCCTGGTAAACCGGGAATCCAAAGCAATCACTTTCAAGAATATGCAGAATTTTTTCATTGTGAAACCTTATCCTGAAAAGTTTGTTTTGAGTCTCAAAAATGTTTGACTTTCCAGCAAATCCGAGTAACTTCTGGGCCCACTGCATTTGTTTTGATTTGACAAGATAATGGAGTGCACATTCTTTTGCTGAAGTGCCAAAATGCTGATCATTCCCGTCACCACCGAGAATAATCCCGGTAGGGTGGGAGGAAGCAATTTTCATCGCAGCATAGTTCACCATTAATCCACCTTCCTGAAAAGGGTCGCCAAAATGAGCCACAATTTCAGGCATGAACTCAATTTCACTTCCATCCAATTCATATTCATAATGTTCTGTTTTATAAACATCTGACATTATTTTTGCCAATGGAAGTTCAGTCCAGGGATTGTTTTTAAATCCGATTGAAAATGTATAAGCCGGTCCTGAATAAAGATCGCGCAGTACATGAATATTGCCCCCGGAATCATAACCGCCGCTCAGCAGCAGACCTACGCTGGATTTGCCTTCGGTCCTGGTCTTGATTGATTCATGCAGCAGATCAGCATATTGTTCAGTTGCTTCTTCAACTGTTAGTTTTGTGGTCGCATTATACTTTCTGAACTCGTCCCAGGTGTATACAGGCTTGATCGCAATATTCCCTTCAACACAGTGAAGAAAATGACCTGCGGGTAATTTACGGACACCTTTTAATGCACACAGGGGCGATGGAATATACCCAATCCCTGCAAAAGTCAGGAGTGCATCAGCTTCGGGTTCTGGAATAAAATCCCTGTAATGAAGCAAATCAGGCATTAATGAGGCAAAATATTTATTTGTAAAGTAAATCTGAGGTCCGGAGCCATGCCTGTCTCTGAAAATATATAATTCCTTGTGATTAAATATAATAGCTGTAAAATCACCATCAACATAGCTGATCCAGTCGCTTCCTTTTAAGATAAAAAGATTTAAGGCAATTTCTGCCGTTCCTGAGGCTTTCAGCGAAAACTGCCTGACAAGACTTTGGCTGTTGAAAATATTTCCGGCTAGAATAATTCTGAATTCTTCAGTAAAGGCTTGATTACATGCTATTGTACATGCAAAATTATTGTATGTTATTAAACCTTCAGGTAATGGATTAAGCAGCAATGATATATCTGCTTTTAAATCAAAACATCCAAGTAATTTTTTCATTGGTTTTGAGATTATTTTGTTCTTAAAGAATTATTGACAGTTCCGTGTGAAGTATGAATAAACTTTTTATTTGCACCTTTAATCTTAAGCAAACTGATCAGCATCAGCAGCATGCCTTTGGGCAATGACTGCAGTGCCCTGAATGTTGGCTTAGTATAAAACCTGCCCGGAACAGAAATCATAAAAGTCAGGATACAGACAAAAAGCATGATAAGCCATGCATAAACCAGATTTAATTGACCAGATAAATAGTTGAAGGTGAGAAATAAGGGAGTTAAAATAGCCAGAAATCCGAGTAAAAGAACACGTGGTAACTGAATAAACTGAAAGGCTTTGTTGAAATATTCAAAGTTTCCGTATCTGATAAGATACCATACAGAATGCAGAAAATATTTTCTGAAATAATGAAGCTGGGCTGATAACCAACGGCGTCGTTGATTTGAGAAGACTTCCGCCTTTTGCACTTTTTCGTCGTAAACCCATGCATCATCCAGATAGTGAATAAATTGACCATTCCGAAGCATGGTCAATTCAATTTCTTTATCAAATCCTCCAATTGCCGTAATACCTTTGGATAAATTTTTAAAATATTGATAATCAAAAGCTACACCTGAACCGATAATAGCTGATGACAATCCAAGATTTATATGCCCTTTTCTAAAAATATGATTGTTTATTTCTTCGCTGATGGCATCCAGAATTGCAAATGAGGTATTTGTATTTTTTGCTGTTCTGTGTCCTTGAATAGCCAAAGTTCCCGGAATAAAGGCTTTATTTATTTTTGACAAAAAATCATATTCCATCACATTATCAGCATCCAGAACAACAGCAATATCATAATGATCTCCCAATTGTTCAAATGCCTTGTTAAGGGCTTTGGCTTTGGTGCTTTTTTCAAATTTTACAACTATCACTATCAGAGGTAGTTTCTGAAGAATTTGAAGCGTTTCCTCCTGAAAAGAGTCGGCAATTATTATTACATCGTATTTATCTGATGGATAGCTTTGTTTCAGGGCCAGCGATGCCACTTCCAGAATAACGCTGTCTTCTTTGTAACCAGGTATGAGTACGGCTATCCTGTGCAATTTGTTGTTTATAATGATGGGTTTGGCTGTTTTAAAAAGGCCGGCTACGGCAAAAATAATCAGATACAGGGTCGTTATGCCCAGATAAATCAAAAAAGTGAATTGTAAAATATTAATAATTAATAACTTAGTATCCATCATCTATTTATTTCCGGTATTGATTAGTATAACTATAAATATACAACATTAAAGTTGTGGATTTTCATGTATTTCAGGATTAAAGGCATTGATCAGGTTCCAGAACAAAGCTTTAACATAAATGAGAAATGTGCCTAACTGAAAGTGAATCAAATGTTTAATGGCATTTTTTGGAATGGATATAAATATTTGATACAGCATTCCCAAATAGAAAGTTCTGCCATGAAAGTTGCGGCGCATGTAAACAATCCTGTTCCTTGTCAGGTAATATGTTTTTAGCGTACTGAGTTTTCCGGTTGAAACTGATTCTTTATGAAATACGAGTGAGTTATGTATATACCAAATCTGGTAACCAGCTTTCTTAATTCGTTCGCACCAATCAGCCTCTTCATAATACAGAAAGTATATATATGACATCATCCCGACTTTTTTAATCACCTCAACGGGCACCATCATCGCGGCACCATGGGCAAATGCGGTTTCGCGGGTTATATCATATTGCCCTTTGTCTTTTTCTCTGAATCCAATGGATGAATTACGAATAGTTAATGGATGAATCGGATTAAAACCGGCATACTGAATGATTTCAGGATCATAGAAAAACCTGATTTTAGGGCTTATAGCTCCCGCATTTTTATTTGATTCCATAAATGAAACCAGAGGTTCAAGGAAGTCTCTGGTTACGATGGTGTCATTATTTATCAAAAGAATATATTTGCCACGGGCACACATGATTCCAAAATTATTTCCGGCGGCAAAACCATAATTTATAGGATTTTGTACCAGCATAACACCGGGATATTTTTGCTTAATCAAGCCAGGGCCTTCATCAGGCGATGCATTGTCAACAACAATTATTTCGAAATTGGGGTATGTAATTTTGGTAAGAGATTCAATAAAATCGCAGGTTACGCCTGCATGGTTGTAATTCACAGTAATGATCGAAATCAGAGGAAATTTTACTGATTTAAGTTCCTGTTCAACCTGCATCTGTATCCTTATTTTTGATTTTTTTTATGCATCACTGTATAGAACCCACTCGACCACGTAAACGGAAGTTTGTCAGCCAGCATGCAATCAAATTTCTGAAGTGGTTTAAAAACTTTTGTTACCAACGAAAATGGAAAAACGGCTTCTATAAAATTGGCACTGTTTATTTTATGAATCTCAAATCCGGTAGATGAAGCCAGTTCTTTCAGGTTTTTAAGTGAGAAAAACTGAATGTGTTCAAGCGAGGTTGATTCAGACTGAATGGTTGTACCCTTGTAACCCAGCTTTTGTTTAACCCAACTAACGAATTTCCAAAGGCTACCTCCGTTTTCTTTCATTCGTTGTATGGGTTTTGTAATCAATCGTTCTCTGGGACCTTTGCCATTCGGTACCGTTATTATAGCTATTCCGTTAGTTCGGAGCATCCTGTTCAGATGCACCAGTACCTGGTCAGGATGGTACAGATGTTCCAGGACCTCACTGCAAAGAATTACGTCATAGAGCTGATATCCAATGATGTCTTCTGCTGCTTTTGCGTAAAATTGAAGATTTGTATTCTTAAATGTTTTTTTTGCAAAAGCAATTGATTCATTGCTTAAATCAATGCCTGTAACCTTGTGACCAATCTGAGCAAGCTGAAACGACATATTCCCGTTGCCACAACCAACCTCAAGAATTTCAAGTGGTTTATGTTGTTGTTCTTCAACATTATCCTGAATAAATTTTAACCGCTTCAGGTCTTCACACTTTGTGTACAATGTATGGTTAATAAAATCCATAAAAAATTGATTATAAATTATTCCCCTGATATTTTGGACTTTCGTGTATTTCTTTTCCGAAGAGATTGCTGAAGTTCCACATCACCGCCTTGTGATATGCCATAAATAAGTCTTTTTTGCCTTTAAACAGAAACGTCAATGCATTTTTTGGAATTGCGATTGCCAATTGGTAGGCAATAGCTATGAGTAATATGAGTCCTTTCACATTCCTGCGCATAAACAGTAGCCTGGCACGGTTCATATAATATACCTTTGTAGGGCTTGCTTTACCCGTTGAAATTGATTCTTTGTGATAAATAAGTGAGTTATGAACGTAATAAATGCGATAACCTGCTTTTCGGATTCTATAGCACCAGTCAAGTTCTTCATAATACAGGAAAAATATATCAGCCATAAGACCAACTTTTTTTATAACTTCAAGAGGCACCATCATAGCTGCACCATGTGCATATGCAGTTTCGGCATCAAATTCCCATTGCCCGTCGTCTTTAATACCAAATCCGAGTCCTTTGCTTCGACCGGTAAGTTTGTTTATCGGAGTAATTACCGTAAACTGAAGGATTTGCGGTGAATGATGAAACCTGATTTTTGGACTTACCACGCCAATGGAAGGATTTGCCTCCAATTTGGCGACCAAAGGTTCAAGAAATCCCGGAGTTACTTCAGTATCATTGTTGAGAAGCAGGATGTATTTCCCATTTGCTCTGTTGATTCCGATATTATTTCCACCGGCAAAGCCGAGATTTTTTTCCAGAGGTATAAATACAACTTCAGGGTAATTCTGTGGGATTATTGAAGGATCATCTTCAGGTGATGCATTATCAATAACAATTACTTCAATGTTTGGATAGGATATTTTCCGAAGTGAATCAAGCATTTGACATGTCACTTCAGGGTGATTGTAATTAATTGAAATAATGGAGACTAAAGGGAATTTAGTAAGATTATTCATAACCATCCGCGTTTATGCACTAAAGGTACAACAAATCAGTTGAACGTGCAATAAAACCGGGATTCAGGAGGCATTCTTTATTGTAAAGAAGTTTTTGTTTCTCAGGATAAGATTCCATGACTGCCCCTGATTCTTCAATAATTACTTGTCCGGCAGCAGTATCCCATTCCATCGTAGGAGCGAACCTTGGATACAATTGAATGCTGTTTTCAGCCAGCAGTCCGAATTTTAATGCACTGCCGGATGGAACTAAATTGATCTGGTAACCCTTTGTTTTTAATGATGTTATAAAGTCAGAAGTTGCTTCATTTAAATGAGATCTGCTTATTCCGACATTAATTGTATTATTTTCAATTCCATGGCTATGAACTGATTGTGAAGTGAGGATCAATTCATCTGCATCCGAAAAGGCTTCACCGGTACTTTGGTATTTAAAGGCTCCCATTCCCTTGATTCCATAATAAATGGTTCTGGTTACAGGAATAAAAATCAGACCAAATACGGGTAATCCATTCTCAACCAGCGCTATATTGATGGTAAACTCTCCATTGCGGTTAATAAATTCTTTTGTTCCATCAAGCGGGTCTACAATCCATAGCAATTCCCATGTCGAGCGTATTTCATATGAAATTTCCTTACTTTCTTCACTTAAGACCGGTATCCCGGTTAACGACAACCTATCTGTAATCGTATGATGCGATTGCATATCTGCCTCAGTAAGCGGACTATGGTCTTCTTTCCAGTTTATTGCAAATTCAGAATTATAAATATTCATTATTACGGCTGAAGCAGCTAAAGCAGCGTCGTACGCCGGAATCAGGTAGTATTTGTATATTGACATGTGATAAAATTTAAGAAATTGATTTAACTATACCTGACGCAGCGAGGGTAATTCTTTGCCGGTATTTTTGTTCCAGCAATTTTTTGCGTTTTTTTACGCGTATATGCTTATCAATCACCGGAGAACTCAGTAAAACGGTCATTCCTATGTATATGAGCGGGCTGGTTGGAATTTGGCCAATAATGGCATTGCCATACGACGCCAGCATCACACCTATCATACCTGACGACAGCGCACTGCACGTAGCAATCAGTGTTTTATCCCGTAAAACAAACATTAAAATATAAGAACCTCTTCCCAGCGTATAAAACTGTATAAACAGGTGTAAGATAAGTCCAACAATACCCAGTTCAACCCAAATAAGTACATACCAGCTATCAGTCGGAACATTTGAAAGAAACGCATTGGGCAAATATTTCTGTGCTTTTACACCTCCATGCCCCAATCCGCCACCAATTGGCCTGCTTGTCATATATACCTTGAGTTTTCGTTGGTTTTCAAGCCTTACAAGCAATGAAGCATCATTTGGATCAAAAGCTGAACGCATCCTGCTGATTTGAGCATTTCCCTGACCGATACGCGTAAATTTAAAAAAACCAAATGCTCCGATTCCGATTAAAAGTCCGAATATCATGATCATCAGATTCTTTTTATGCAGGAAATAGAGCGCAAATCCTGCAAACCCAATAAATATTGATCCACGGGTTCCTGAAAGAATCATTCCATAAAAGCCAAGCAATCCGACAATGATATAAAATATGCGCTCACTCATTTTTTTTGACGACAATGCGAGAATGGTAAAAACAACACCAGTATATGCCTGATTGGCACCAAATTGCCCTGCATCACTGTAAAATGAAAATACCCGTAATTTTCCAAACAATATGTGCGTAATATAGCCGCCACCATCAAGCCAGGCTTTCTCATAAGAATCAACACCAACGAAGTGCTGGATCATTCCTTTGGACGTACCCAGAATTGAGAAAATTCCCCAAACAATAAAGATAGTTTTCAAACGCTTCGGGTTATCAATAAACATAAGCGTTAAAATTGAAAACATAAGCATATACAGTCCCATGGGACGTATTGCAGAAAACCAGGCATCAAAACTTCTTGCTTCAGGGTTTACCACCTGAAAAATACAGTATACCAGCCATATGGCTGATAAATAGATGATATCCTTATTAATTGGTTTCCAGTTAACCCTTCGTGGGAATTTATGAAAGATAAGTCCGATAAATGTCAGGACCAGAATAGCATCCATCAGCATCCCAACAGGTTGTGTTGTTTGTATATATCTGGTTGCTCCAAGTAAAACAAATCCCAATCCTATTGCAGTATAAAGTCCTGATTGTGGATACTTTATCAGTATTGTGAAGAAAACCAAAAATAAAATAGCAAAAATCAACGCAGCGGCAACTGCCAGACCGGTAAGCCCGATAGCAATACCAAACACGATCGATGAAAGGAGAATCACAACCCATATATAAGGTTTTTGAAGTTGGCTGCTGCCCGTAAGCCCCAGAATCTGGTTCTTCATTATCTGTTCCAATAAGGGTTAGAGCCTTTTAACATGCTCTTTATCATTTTCCAGCTTTTTGAAAAAATATACTTGAATTTAATATTGATCTCATTATCAAGATATTTAAACCCAACCACAACACCCAGAAGTGTAAAGAAAATTGTTGCAAAGGCTACACCCAGTAAACTATGAAAATAGAACACGGCAATCAGATCACCTATCACATTTGCAACTACCATGACAATAATCTTGTAAAAATTCATTTTCGGTTTATTGATAGCATCAAGCCCAACACCTGTAAGTCGATCGATAGGAAGCATCAAACCATAAATGGAAAAAACCTGAAACAATAAAACTGCACTTGTACCTGTAACAGGGTCAGGTTGAAGGTATTGTTCACCTCCAAGTATAAGTACAAGATATTTTGCAAAAACTACACCGCCAATGGCAATGGGAATAAACATAAATGTAAGTAAACCAGCATAATGGTAAAATAAATCTCTGAAATGCTGGGTTTCTCCCTGAATACTTGCTTTTGACATCCTTGGAAACGCAGTTGCGGTAAAACTCCTCAATGGAATTTGTATCATTTCATTCAGTTTCATGGGTATACTGTATAAAGCAACTGCTGCTGGCCCCAAAGGACTGAGGCTTATGATTATTGTATCGGCACTTCTTAAAAGGTTCGAACCAATCATGGTTACTGTGGTATATTTGCCAAAGTCAAGAAGCAATTTAACGGTTGGTCGTGAAGTATGAAAAATATAAAACAGGCCATCCCATTTTTTCAACACAACAATAACTGAAGTAGCCAGATTAACAACCAGATACGCAATTACCATTGTTTGAATGCTCAGTGACCAATTCAAAAAATAGTTGAACGCCAGCACGAGAACAAATCCGGTTCCGCTGAAAATGCGTATAAATAACATTTGACCAAATTTATCTTCTGATTGCATAATAGTCAATGCATTGTTAAATGGCAGATTAACTATGGCAAGTACCGGATACCAGACAAAGAACATCAGGTAACCTTTGCTGCTGATAGGATTATAAAATGCCCACAAAGTGGTATATAAAATCACTATAATTGCTAATGTAAGTAAAATGCCCACAAAGTAATTTGAGCCCACAAGCTTTTTCCATTCTTCTTCCTTTGCACCGGATAAAAATCTTACAAGGGCAGTTTTAGTAAGCCCAAACCTGAACATTTCAATGAAAGTACTCATTGTAATGAAGATAATCCATTCTGCAAAAACAATGGTATCAAATGTTCTGGCTAAAAGCATAAAGCTTAAAGCTCCCAAAAAAGCCGAAACAACATTGCCGGCTAAGGAGAGAAAGTTGCTGTCGTTCAGTATTTTATTTATTTTATGAATCATGCCAGCATCTTATGGTTTTAAATTTTTTGTTTTTCATGAAACTGAAGTCTGAGAATTTGTTTTGTAATCCTTCTCAGGTGGCTTCTTCTTTTGGGTAATTCTCCCAGAATGTTCTCGAGTACTTCAATTTCAACACCATTTAAAACTGCAAGTGGCTTATCTTTCAGAATCCTAATTATTGTTGCCAAGGCCAGCGAATCAGCCTTTTTCCATGCCCTGTTTGATCTTATTACCATCACAGCTACATCGGCCTGACTAATAATATCCATGGGATACGGATGATAAATAATGCCGGGAATTTCGAAAATTATGTATTTGTACAACTGAAGGGTAGGAGGGTCTTCAATAAAGTTTAGTCCACTGATGCTATTGGCTTCAACATATGAATTATCAGCAATATAGCGGAAGTTATCTGCACTTGGTTCAGGTTCAGGAATAATTCCTGAAGTCTGTAATTTTCCACTCATGAAATCAACCATCCTGTCAATTATCCCTGGTTTAGTGATTTTTACCTGTTTTTTTCTTAAATCATTGCCTGAAGACACGGTTGGTTTAATAACAGGAATTGATGTAAGAAAACTATTGGCATTGGGTTCATTTGGCCTCACGAATGATAAAAATGCAGTTCGTTCTCCGAATTCTCTGATTTTGTGTGCCATCCTTGAAGCAAGATAAGTTTTCCCTTCTTTACGCATAGGGCTGAAAACCAGAATGACCCTGGGCTTTCCAGAATGATTTGAAGAAACTGCATTAAACCTGATATTATGTATCATCAGTTCAATCAACCTGTTGGTAATAAATGGGAAATTATAGTTCTTATACTTAGAGATAACTCTCGGAAAAGTGCCTGCAAGCTTAAGTTTTGATAATTCTTCAAGTCTTTCAGGAGTTCTGATTGTGTTGTCGAAATACTCCAGAGCAAGAATGATGAGCAATACCAGAAAAAAGCCAAAAGCTCCGGCGGCAATTACAAGTAGTCCTTCTTTTCCCGGAATTGGTTTCAAAGGGAAATAGGGAGGATCAACAGCCTTTATATTGGAAGAAAGTTCAATATTTTGTTGTTTGAGTTTGCTCAGGTTTAAACTTTGAAGCAATGCAAGGTATTCCTGTTCAGCAACATTTATTTCACGTTCAATTTTTTTCTGAGTTGAACCCAGAGGGGCAAATGTTTTATAGTATTCAGAAAAATCTCTGATCCTGTTAGCAAGAACACGCATACTGGCTTTACTCTCTTCATATACAACCACATTGTTTAGCCATTGTGTCAGTAAATCAGCCAAAGGGAGCCCATCTGTAGTATTTGTATAATTATAATATTGCCCTATCTGTGATTCAAGATTCTTTTTGAGTTTATCCGATTGATTTTTAAGATCTTCCAGTTTTTGCCTGTTTTTTGGATCAGGATCCTGATATACTTCTGTGAGCGTAATTTGTGATGTGATATTTGAAAGTTTATCTCTTAAATCAAGTATTTCGCTGGTTTTAAGCTGTATTTTTTCCTGAACAGCTAATTTTTCTTCAAGTTTTTTGAGTACACTCGCTGCCGCTTCATATCTGATTTGTTCTTTCTGGTAGTTTAAATCCAACTCTTCTTTAACATTGGCAACTGCTTTACTTTGTTCATAATAGTTAATAATATTATTCCGCTTGTTGAATTCAAGTAATTTCTCCTCAGCCTTTTGCAGTCTTTTCGAAGATTTATTTACTTCATTTATAAAGTATTTTACAACAGCGTCAGAAGAGTTTTCACTGATCAATCTGAATTTTCTGATAAACACTTCAGAAATGACCAAAAGCGTTTGCAAGCACATTCCCGGATCATAGCTGGAATATTTCAGCGTAATTAAATCACTGCTTTGCACTCTGCTTACTCTAACCTGCTGTATTGCAGTAATTCCATAATATGGGTTGCTCGAATTTAATAGTTTATATATATAGTTCGTGTCATTTGCCATCGCATATTTCATCATTACCTGAACTGTTTTTTCATAGTTGCTCAGATTAATTGACGAAATTTCTATTCTAATATTAGCCGAATCGAACAATGGCACTGATGAATCGCCTTTTACAGCAGAAGCATCTTTGAGTATAAGATGTTTTCCCGATTCCACTTCATCAGCCAGCAAATTATTTAAATTCATTAAATCGCTGACGGCTATATTGTTGTCGCGTGCAATTGAAAACAGGGACTCATCAGTTTTAACTATATGAAATAGTTTATTTTTAGTAGCGAAATCACCATTCTCTAGAAAAACAGTATCATGTAAATTATGCCCTGAAGTTGCGGTGGATCCGGATAAATCAGAATCTATATCGCTAATTATAAGCTGTTTAATATGTTTCGGTGTTCTCTTGTGAAGGTTTTGATAATCCTCTTTTCCAATATAGCTGGGATTATAGCTTTTTAGAATCAGGTTTCGCGCAAAAAGTCTGATCCCCGTTTCGATGGCCACGTCCCGTGATTTTATGATATTGATCAGGTTATCAAATGTATTATTTGTAGCAAATAAATTAAAACCTTTGTCCTGATCTAATGAGTAACCTGAGGCCAGACCTGTGTAAATCGTTGTATCTGATTCATATTTCAGTTCCGGGTTACGGGTCAGATATTTTACGATAATTACCAGCAGCAATGGAACCAGTATCAAAAGTAACAGGTTGCGTTGTAATAACTTTATGATCCTGAATATATCCATTTTCAGTCAATTCGGTTTAACAGGTTAAACTTTAAGCCAACTGCAATTTCCAGAAGTCCATAGGCGGTCAGGAAAGCACTCTTTTGTTGTTCGTACTCCATTTTTGCTCTGGCATTGATGTCCATCATTCTGGCCATTTCGCCCAGTGGAAGCGAACCATTCATAAATTGTTTTTCCGCCATTTTAAGCTGCATTTCAGATGTCAGCATGTTATCGCTCCCTATCTTCAGAAGTTTCTGCCTGAGAATTAAATCATTATACTGAACAATAATGTCACGTGTAATTTCATGAATAAGTTCATTGCGGTGATTTATTGCTTGTTCAATTTCCTTTTTAGCAAGTTTATTTGTGTTTTTTCGGTTTGTTAAATCGTAAAGTGGCAGTTTAAAGTACGCCCCGGCTCCGTATTGAAACTGGTCACTTAATGTTCCTCCGGTTGAAGTTGATATTGGTCCGATATAGTTTTCAGAATAGTTTGAAAACCTGCCATATCTGGCTTCTACACTGAAACCAATGTTTCTTAACAATTGGCTGCGGTCATTTAAAAATTTATAATTTGCTACTTCAATTTCGGCATTTCTGAATTTAAGGTAAGGTGAATTGGCTATTGCAGAATCAATCAGCGCATCAAGTGCAGGAATTCTCTTTGTGATATCATCAACAATTGGGTTAAACTCAGCAGTTGCATCTCCATCCTGAGCGTTCACAACAGAACAGGTCATCACAAGTACACAAAAGATGAATATCACCCGGATTATTTTCATAACTATACGTTTTCTTTTTGGAATAGGGCGGGTATAGTCCTTAAAATAAGTACAATATCTCCCCAGAATGAATTATTGTCAGCATAGTTATTATCAAGCATTTTTCTTTCTTCTTCTGACATATTCCCCTTTTTACCCCTTAATTCAACCTGCCAAAGACCAGTAATACCGGCAGGTGCTCCAAAACGTTTGCTGTACTGATCTGTTGTCAGCATATTTGCTTCATATAGCGGTAGCGGTCTGTTTCCAACTATCGACATATCGCCTTTTAAAACATTGATCAATTGAGGTAATTCATCAATACTGGTATTTCTGATAATCTTCCCGACTCTGGTCACCCGGGGGTCATTTTTAATCTTTAAAAAGGCAACCTGACCTTTTGCCTTTTTCTTTTCGAGGAACCAGAATTCGCATACCTTGGTAGTTCCGTAATCCAGTAAATGTGAACAATATTGGCCTTTTGGCAGTTTTGCACAGCGTGGACAGGGTGTATCTGATTCAGCTTCAACAGCTTGTTGCGCATACTGATTTAAATGCGAAAGTTCCTTCAGCCTGGCATCGGCATCCAGGTACATACTTCTGAGTTTATAAAAATCAAATACTTCGTATTGACCGAATCTTTTGGAAGTATAGTATACCTTGCCTTTAAATCCTGATTCGACCCAGATAGCAGCAGCAAACAAAAGAAGTATGGGAGAGGCAATTAAAAGGGCAAACCCGGCAACCACAATATCAAAGATTCTTTTTCGGGGATCCATTTTATATTTGGTAGCAGTCTGAGGATTATCTGTTTGTGAAGAAATCTTTGAAGCACTTTTTTTAATAAACTCAATTCTTAAAAGAATGTTATCAATATTCAGTGGTTTCACATAAAAGTCGTTTACTCCGGCTTCAAAAGCTTCTTTATATATTTGACTATCAAAATCATGCAGAATCAATATAAAAGGGATAATGTTACTATGCGATAAATGTGAATTTGAAAAGAATTTAAAAAATTCAAGTCCGGTGCTACCGGGAAGCCACATTTCGCATATTATTCCATCAAGTGTATTGTTTTTTTGAATATAATCCACCGCTTCCAGACCATTATCAACCTGATACAGGATGAGTCTTTTATTTTCATTGATTTCTTTTATAACCCTTGAATCACCACCTATGTATAAAATTGAATGTCTGCTTGAATTCGTTTCAATCATATTGCAAAATTTTTCAGGGTTACCATTCTATTGCAAAATGAATGGGATATATATTCTTTTTAATAATTTCTTCCAATTCCTGAACATTAAAAGGTTTTACCAGAAAGTCCTGAGCTCCAAGCCTGTAACACTTTACACGGCTTTCACTGCTTTCTTCGCCTGAAAGCATAAGAATAGGGGTATGTTTCTGAAATCCACTGGCTCTAACCCTTCTGATCACCTCATAACCATCAATCAATGGCATTTGAATATCACATATTATCAGATCCGGAATACTTTTTTCGAGCCATATCAGGCCTTCTTCACCGTTTACGCTGGTAGATACTTCATACGATTTGTTCAGATAATTCTCTAAAAGCAGTCGGATGCTTTGTTCATCATCAACAATCAGAATTTTCTTTTTCACAGGCATAGTATTAATCTTAATAAGTGATACAATAAAGGCCTTTACAAATATAATACTTTGTATAAAACAATAATCAATTGTCAAAAATATAATATCAACCGGAAACTATGCGTATGATGTATAGTAAATTGTTGATCAGTAGTTAATTAAATTGATTAAACATTTTTATTGTTAATAACAATAAGTTGAAGCAACCTGTATAATATACAAAATCAGGCAGAAATTCTTTGCTCCAACTGATTGATTTCGTCTCTGCAGCGCGCTGCTTCAATGAAATCAAGTTCTTTTACTGCACTTTCCATGCTTTTACGAAGTTTGTCAATTGCTTTTTTAATTTGATCAGCTGACATATATTGTACTACCGGATCTGCTGCAATATTAACGCCTTCCTTTTCAATATAATAGTCTGATTGCTTATGATTTCCGGAAGCAGGATTCTGTGTTAATATGGAATCGGTTGATTTTACAATCTGTGTGGGGGTGATATTGTATTTAGTATTGTATTCCAGCTGTTTTGTTCTTCGTCTAAGTGTTTCATCTATAGTCTTCTGCATCGATGCTGTAGTTTTTTCAGCATACAGAATAACCTTGCTGTTAATATTACGCGCAGCACGACCGGCTGTTTGTGTTAAAGATCTTTCTGATCGTAAAAATCCTTCCTTATCGGCATCAAGAATAGCCACGAGTGCAACTTCAGGTAAATCAAGCCCTTCTCTTAAAAGGTTTACACCTATCAGCACATCAAAAATGCCAAGCCTGAGGTCTCTGAGAATATCTACCCTTTCGAGTGTATCTATATCTGAATGAATATAACGTGCAGATACGCCAACTTTAGTGAGGTATCTTGATAATTCTTCAGCCATCCTTTTGGTAAGTGTGGTAACCAATACCCGGTTTTTTCTGGCAATTGTCTGTTCAATTTCCTCCAGCAGATCATCTATCTGGTTAATCCCCGGTCTGATTTCAATCACAGGATCAAGCAAACCCGTAGGTCTGATAACCTGTTCAACTACAACACCTTCTGATTTTTGCAATTCATATTCAGCTGGTGTGGCCGAAACATATATGATTTGATTTATCATGGCCTCAAACTCATCAAATTTGAGCGGCCTGTTATCCATGGCTGAGGGAAGTCTGAATCCGAAATCCACCAGAGTCTGTTTACGGGAACGGTCGCCACCGTACATGCCTCTGATTTGTGGAATTGTAACATGACTTTCATCAATAACCATCAGAAAATCATCCGGGAAATAGTCAAGCAGGCAGAATGGACGGCTTCCGGGCGGGCGCTTGTCAAAGTATCTGGAATAATTTTCGATACCAGAACAGTATCCCAGCTCCTTCATCATTTCAATATCATATTCTACCCGGTCTTCAAGCCTCTTGGCTTCATAGTGTTTGCCGTTTTGTCTAAAGTATTCTACTTGCTTCAAGAGGTCATTCTGGATTTCAATGATCGCACTTTTAATACTATCCTGTGATGTAACAAAAATATTTGCAGGAAAAATGGTTATGGTTTCCTGTGTAGTAATTCTATGCCCGGAGGAAGCTTCAAAAATCTCAAGAGATTCTATCTCATCTCCCCAAAAAACAACTCTGTAGCAAAAATCTGCATAGGCCGGAAAAACATCAATCGTATCACCTTTGACCCTGAAATTTCCACGGATAAAATCTGCCTCGGTTCTGGAATACAGGCTTTCTACCAGATCAAGTAGCAATCTGTTACGATTCAGGGTATCTCCAACTTTTAGTCTGATTACATTGCTACTGAAATCATCAGGATTTCCAATACCATACAAACATGAAACCGATGAAACTACAATCACATCACGCCTGCCTGACAGTAAAGATGAGGTGGTACTTAACCTGAGTTTTTCAATTTCATCGTTTATCGAAAGATCTTTCTCAATGTAGGTATTGGTGGTTGGTAAATAGGCCTCAGGCTGATAGTAATCATAGTATGATACAAAATACTCAACAGCATTGTCGGGAAAAAACTGCTTAAACTCGCTATATAACTGGGCAGCAAGTGTTTTATTATGGCTCAGAATTAAAGCAGGTCTGTTGATCTGTTGTAAAACATTGGCAATCGTAAAGGTTTTTCCTGAGCCGGTAACTCCAAGTAATACCTGGGCCATTTCACCTTGTTCAATACCTTCAACCAGTTGTTTGATGGCTTCCGGCTGATCACCGGTTGGTACAAATGGAGATGTCAGATTATACATCCTGTTTAAGCAAAAATTATTAATATACTTGCAAAGGTAGTTAATACAAACTATAACAGAAATATGAATACAATCTTATAAAATAATTGTCTTAAACCTTTGATATTTAATTATATATTTCAGTTTTAGGCATAAAAAAAGGAGTGTTACCACTCCTTTTTTAAATTGACTGGAAAGGAATTACTTTTTCTTTCCACCTTTTTTGTTAGCTTCAGCAGCAGCAATGCTGTCTAAACGAGCCTGCTCAGCAGCTGCAGCAGCGTCAGCTTTTGCAATGCTGTCCTGTTTCATCATTTCTTTTTCTACCAATGCGATAGAATCAGCAATACGAACTGAATCCTGACGAGCTTTTTCAGCGAGTTCTTTTGCACTAGGTCCACAAGCTGTGATGGCAACGATAGCTGCACTTAAAATAAAATAATTTAATTTTTTCATGATGGTCTTTGGTTTTAAAACGATGCAAAGTTACATCAGTTTTTTGGATTGTGTATCATTTTACACAAAAAAATTTTAACATTTTTTAAGAAAATAATTAACAGTGTCTTTGAATGATTTGTTAATAACTTTTTAACTAATAGTATGATTAACAATATTTTATAAATTATTTACATTTTCAAATTTTTTCAAATTTCAAATATAATATAAAGTATATTATGTTTCATAATTAAATGTTAGAACAAATTCATTAAAAAAAATGATGATTTTGATACTTTTGTATGATGATTAAGAGTGACGAGTATAGAACTATTGCTACACCAGCAGTTGGAAATTTCAGGGATAAAGGTAGTCGTTTTTTATCATTTATCTATCCGGTAAGTGATTTAGATGAAATTAAACAGCATCTGGTGTCGTTAAAGTCGAAGTATTACGATGCTACGCACCATTGCTATGCATGGATACTCGGCGATGATAAATCAGTTTACAGGATGAATGATGACGGAGAACCATCCGGTTCTGCAGGAAGACCTATTTATGGCCAGATTCTTTCACATGATTTGACCAATGTATTGGTGGTGGTAGTCAGATATTACGGAGGAATAAAGCTTGGGGTTCCCGGTTTGATAAATGCTTATCGAGTTTCTGCAAAAGAGGCGATACTTGCTTCGGGCATTATTATTCGCATAGTTCATTATTCATATGAGATTCAGTTTGAATACCCTAAAATGAATGCTGTAATGAAAGTTATAAAAGATAACAGTGCTGAAGTACTTTCAACAGATTTCGGTGAGCAGTGCAAATTGAGTTTTACAATTCCCCGTATGCAGGCAACAAGGGTTGTTGATACAATAATGGCAATTTCCGGCGTCAGGATCGACAGGATAGCATAAAAAAAGCCCTGGTTTGCCAGGGCTATAATATTAATGTATAAAGTAGGTATTTTCTAGTTCTCTTTAATGATCTTCAAGCCACCTTCTTTTCCTTTGGCAACAAAAATATGGGTCTCATCAGAGTAAACCATATTAACACTTCCGGGTTGTGCAGGATCGTCCCAAATTCCAACAATATTTACAACTGTTCCTGAAGTTGGTTTTTCAGCAATGTACAGTCCCTGAGCACCATTGGCCATATATATATAATCAGCATCGGCACTTACAGCATTGGTGTTACCATAAGTTATCATACCGGCAGGTGATTCATATACCAGTGCACCGGTCTGAGTATTCAGCGCTTTCATACCACTAACACCCATAGATATGTAACAAACCTGCGTATTGGGACGGATGAATAATGTGTGCTTTCCATAATTGGTAAACTCAGGCTCAACATTTTGTGTCTGAATAAAACCAACAGGCCATACACGTTCTGTAGACGGATCATTTGTATGAACTACATAAACATGAAGGAACGCATTATTTGTTGGATCTACCTCCAATGATAAGTGATTGTCTCCTGCATTTCTACCGTTGGCTGTTGAAAATTTGGCTCCGCTGTATAAATCATAATCAGTTAAAACCATCGAACTCTTGTTAAACATATACAGGCCACCAACACTATTTCCGGCACTTACGTACAGCCAGATGTGTGATTGAATGACTCCGTTAGCTGAAAATGCATTTCCAACTTTAACAATCGAAACTGTAGATGGGGTAGAAGTTATAAGACCTGAACCATCAATGGCAATTTTAACAATAACAGCACCTTTTGATTTTGATGAACCAGCCAGATAAAGATCACCACCAAGGTTTTCAATGTCACATGCGTTGATATCAATTTTTTCAAAGGTCATTTGTGATACAATTACAGGAACTGCAGGATTGGTCAGGTCATATACTACAATAGCACCACCGTATCCGTTTCCACGTTCGTTATAGGTAACATAAACGTTGTTGTATTTTCTCAATACATATGAAGCACTTAATTTAACGCCGTTAACAGTTGGAGAACCCGCATCACCAATCAGGGTGAATGATGGCGATGCCTTTTGGCCTTTTAATACCAGAGGGTCGTTGTAATAAACCATTCTGGCATTTAATTCATTGCTGTTGTTATTAACAACAATCCCTTCTTCATTTGAAGCAACGGGTGCAACAGTTTCTTCTTTGCTGCATGAGACCAGAAACAAGGCCAGAGCAAACAGGTACAAAATTGACTTTTTCATATAGGGTTATTTAAATTTTCATAATTTGAACAATGCCAATTAGCAAGACTTATGCCATTAAGCATAATGGCTTATTAATAAGTATAATATCAATACAATACAATGTGTTATATTTATAATTTATGTAATATTGGTTCAAAATTGAATCAAATTAGATTTTTTTTAATGCCTGATAAAGGACTTCAACGGGATGTAGCGCAGACTTTTGGACACCGTCTTTAATCTGGTGACGGCATGAAGTACCGGGTGCAACAATTATCGTGTCGTTTTCTGATTTTCTCAGGGTCGGAAACAACACCAATTCTCCCACTTTCATCGAAATATCAAAATGTTCCTTCTCATATCCGAAAGAACCAGCCATTCCACAACAACCAGAAGGTATTTCACGCACATCGTAATTGATTGGAATTGATAGCATTTTGCGGGTGGGAAGCGTTGATGCCACTGCTTTTTGCTGACAATGTCCGTGCAATAAAACATTTTTTGATTCTTTGGTGAATTGATCGCTTGAGATATTTCCTTTTTCAAATTCTGCTGCAATAAACTCTTCAAATAGCAATGCATTTTTTGCTAGTTTTAGTGCCTCTGGTTTTAATTCCCTGCCTACCAGATCAGGGTATTCATCTCTGAAACCAAGAATAGCTGATGGTTCAATTCCAATTATTGGATTGTTTTCATTTACGATATCCTTTAAAAGCAAAACATTTTTAATGGCAATTGATTTTGCCTTACGAAGCATGCCTTTCGACAGGAAAGTACGGCCACTTAAGACATGTTTAGGTATAGTTACTTCATATCCAAGATTTTCTAATAAAAGTATTGCCTGAATACCAATGTGAGAGTCATTAAAATTTGTAAATTCATCATTAAAAAGATATATTTTACGTCTGCTTTTACCTTCAGGATTTCCGTCTGGACCTTTCGATTTGTAATATTTGTTAAGTGTTGTGGCTGCAAGGGTAGGGATACTCCTGTCAGGTGCAAATCCGAGAAAACTTTTAATCAAACCGGAAGTGCAACGATTACTTAAAAAGAAATTGGTAATTCCAGGAAACAGCGACCCGAGTGCATTAATATGAGCGATATATGCAATGGCTCTGGTGCGTAATGGAATACCATTGGAATCATAATAATGTTGCAGAAATTCAGCTTTTAGTTTGGCAACATCAACATTTGACGGGCATTCGCTTTTGCATGCCTTACATGAAAGACAGAGATCCATTACTTCATAAATCTCCTTGTGGTCGAAAGGGTTTTTCTTTGTAGAATTCGTAAGAAATTCACGAAGTATATTCGCTCTTGCACGTGTTGTTGCTTTTTCATCACGTGTAGCCATGTAACTTGGACACATTGTGCCACCAATTATTTCAGTTTTACGGCAATCTGCTGATCCATTGCATCTTTCAGTTGCGCGTTGAATTCCCTGATCGTTCGAAAAATCAAATACTGTGTCAACCTGCCGGGTGATTGCATCAGGTTCGAATCGCAGATGCGTATTCATCTGTGGCGTATTGGTAATCTTTCCCGGATTGAAAATATTGTTTGGATCCCATGCCTTTTTTGTTTCGATCAAAAGTTTGTAATTACTTTCGCCAACCATCAATTGAATAAATTCACCTCTAAGCCTGCCATCGCCATGTTCACCACTGAGTGAGCCACGGTATTTTTTTACAAGTCTGGCAGTTTCGAGGGCCACAGTTCTGAATAATTCAATATGCTCTTTACTTTTTAGGTTTAATATGGGGCGCAAATGCAATTCCCCGGTGGCTATATGTGCGTGATAAACACATGTTAAATTGTATTTACGCAACATTGCATCAAATTCAGCAATATAAAGCGGGAGATTTTGAGGACTTACTGCTGTATCCTCCGTAACCGGAACGGGTTTGGCATCGCCGGGCATGTTTGAAAGAACTCCAAGCCCGGCTTTTCGCAAATTCCATACTTTTTTAATATCGCTACCGGAAATCACTGGAAAATGATACCCATAACCAGCTTTCCGCATGTCAGCTTCCATTTCGGAAGCCTTGTTCAGAATTTCTGCGCGCGTATTGGCTGAGAATTCAACAATTAATATTGCACCGGGTTCGCCCTGAATAAAAAAACGATTTTTCTGTTGTTCATGGTTTTTGTTTGTCAGATCAATGATGGTTTTATCCATCAATTCAACAGAAAACGGTTTATATTTCAGCGCTATCAGGTTGGCTTTCAAACTTTGTTCAACAGTATCAAGATGAACACATACAAGTGCGGTTTCTTTGGGAGGCAGAGGAACAAGATTTAGTTTTATTTCAGTTGTGAAGGCGAGCGTTCCTTCAGAACCTGCCAATAGTTTGCAGAAATTAAATTTCTCAGAATTGTCTGTAAATATTTCAGAATCAAGTAATATATCGATTGCATATCCGGTATTTCGACGGTGAATTGATTTTTCAGGGAATTCAGCTTCTATATTTTTCTGATTTTCAGGAAGTGACAGGATGTTATAAATGCTTTTGTAAATATTACCTTCGAGGGATTTTAATGTCATTTTATCTTGAAATTCCTGCTTTGAGAGAGGCCTGAAATGTGCAGTTGAGCCATCACTCAAAAATGCTTTGATTTCAAGCGTATGGTCACGCGTACTTCCGTAAATGAGCGAATGTGCACCGCACGAATTGTTTCCAACCATGCCACCAACCATGCATCTGTTAGAGGTGGAAGTTTCAGGGCCAAAAAATAAACCTTTGGGTTCCAGTATTTTATTTAACTCATCAAGCACTACTCCAGGCTGTACCCTGACCCAATGTTCAACTTCATTTATTTCAAGAATGTTTGTTAAATACTTCGAAACATCAACCACTATTCCATTGCCAACAACCTGGCCTGCCAATGATGTGCCTGCTGTGCGGGGTATCAGGGGAACATTGTTTTCAGCACCAAATACAATTATTTTTCGTATATCTTCTTCATTTTTAGGCCTGATAACGGCCAAAGGGATTTCACGGTAGGCGGATGCATCAGTTGCATAAAGCAACTTCATTGTTAAGTCCGAATAAATATCACCTTCAATCGATGACCGCAAATTTTCGATTTGATTAATAATTTTATCAGAATACATTATATAATGGTTAAGGTGCAAAAATACAAAAAGCAGGCTATTTACCATGATTGAATTTGAAGGCCGGCAGGAAAACCAAACTGATAAGAACTTAACACACGATTGTGTTTAATCTCTGAAATGATCAATGAACTCCATGCAGAAAAACAGAACTCTCAATTAATTTATCAGTTGATCCGGCAATAAAAGGTTTCTTTGGTTTGGCCAGCTAAAATGGTTAGCAGCTTCAATCGTTGATATATGAAAGGATGAGTTTTTTGAACCATTCAGGTGTGCGGCAAGGGCGCATGTTTTTTTTACTGATAAAAACCAGGCTGGTATACCCGGTATTGAGCAATTGTTTTGCTTCGTTAAAAATCTGGTACTCAAATTCTATTTTTGTATCACTCAATGATTTAATTAAAGTGTTGATTGTAATTAAATCATCATAAAGTGCCGGACGATGGAAATTACAAGTGAGCATTGTAACCGGCATCAAAACGCCACTTTCTTCAAGTTCACGATAAGTTGCTCCCATTTGGCGTAAAGCCTCCACCCTTGCAGTTTCATAAAAGGCAGCATAATTGCCATAATATACGTAACCCATCTGATCAGTTTCTGCATACCTGACCCGTATGGTTGTTTCAAAAGTTTTCATTTTAAACTATTTTAATAACCAGATTCAATTCCCTTTAGCACCGCCGGAATACCATTTTGAAGCCAATCCGGCATTGGCTGTTTTTTTAAATAATGGTCAAAGAACTGGCCCATTCTTATTGAAAGATCAAGTCTGTTCCCGTAGTTTTCAGCTTTCAGGTTGTGCTCATCACCGTTATAATTCAACAGCCAAACCGGTTTTGATAATCGTCTGAGCGCTGAATAAAGTTCAATTCCCTGATACCATGGAACAGCCCCATCACCATCATTTGACATAATTAATAATGGTGTATTTATTTTGTCAGCATAAAATAAAGGAGAGTTTTCGATATATTTTATCGGGGCTTCCCACAAAGTTTCGCCAATCCTGCTTTGTGTTTTTTCATACTGAAACATCCGGCTAACTCCTGATTCCCATCTTATTCCGCCATATGCACTCGTCATATTCGAAACCGGTGCACCTGCCATTGCACAAGCAAAAAGATCGGTTTGCGTCACAAGGTAGGCTACCTGATAACCTCCCCAACTCTGACCCTGAATACCAATCCGTTCCTTATCGATGAAACCTTTGCTGACTACAGCTAAAGTGCCTGAAACAATACAATCATAAGCACTTTTTCCCGGATATCCTTTTTGGTATACAATATCAGGTACAAAGACAACATAGCCATTGCTGACAAAATACGGGATATTTATTACGGACCTTGAAGGCTTTGGAGCATGGTATGAAAACAGGTTTTTGCTGTTTTTTTCATAGAAATAAACAATCATCGGGTATTTTTCAGACGAATTAAACCCTTCTGGTTTATATAACAACCCTTCAAGTTTAACTCCCTGTGAATTAGTCCATTCTACAAGTTCTACACTTCCCTGCTGATAATCGTTTGCTTGTGGATTGATATCGGTAATTTTGATTATTTCACTGAAAGTCACATCAGTATAATATAAGTCAGGGCTTGTATTATAGTTTTCCTTTAAAAACACGAGGTTGTCATCTTCTTTAGCCTTCACGAGTCCTGAGAGATGATAGGGGCCTGAGGAAAGCACTGTGAATGAAGGCGCTAACTTATAATTAAAGCCAAAATATGCGTCTTGTTTGGTGATTTCATTAAATCCCGTCAAAAGGCAAGGTTTTGAAAAATCGATCCACTTCTGGTCAGGATTGGTTATCAGATAATTGTATCTGATTGATTGTTTACGCCCCATGCTATCCGTGATACAAACGGGTGGAATTTGATTTCCGGTATGCAAGGCCCAAATATCAAATCTGTCGTTCACATAAACAAATTCATCAGATTTGCCAAAACCTGTAATACCGTAAGGAGAAGCTGCAGAAGGCTGATCATGGTCTTCGTTTTCAAATACTACCTTCAATTTGCTGCATAAATTCTGGTGATCAAAAGTTTTAGTATCTATTGAATACCATGCCTTTTCATTTGTGTTCCAATATATTAAATACTTTCCATCAGGAGAGAGTACGACGGTACTATTTATTTTTGAAAGAACTTTGTCTGTTTTTCCCGTTTCCAGATTAAAGATATAATAGTCACTGTAAGTATCATCCCAGGTCTTTAAAGTTCTATACGGTATATCAGTGTGTGCAAGTAACAATTCAGGCAAGTTTTTCTTTTTGATACTGACATTCGGAAGACGGGGGGAGGCAACCTGAAGAAATTTGTTTTTATTTATCTGGTAAACTGCGAGATAACTGCGTTTTTTTTCTTTATCGAGGTTCTGAAGCTGCTCAGGTTGTATCAAGCCGTCATTCCATGACCATATATCGACTTTTGGTTTTTCTTCAGGCAGCAAGGTGTCTTTTACCTCGGGTAATGGTCCGGGAGCTGTGCCCAAAAATAATTTCTCGCCATCTTCAGAGAACCAGGGTGTAAAGTTTTCACTCACAACAAAATTATCAGGAAATCCGGCAGTTGCAGTATCGATCAGTTTGAAAGCGTTTTTGAATGAATTGTTCCAATAAAAAAGTGAGTAGTTTTTGGTCTTCGAAGTATCTGATGAATACAGAAATGCTACCTGATCGCCTTTAGTACTGACTGCTGGTTTTTTAGCATAACCCGGAGCACTCATCACCCTGTATGTTTGTTCAGATTTTCCGGTAAAAACAGAGATATAGCACGAATCGATCGAATCTGACGGTGATCCAAGAATCAGGAATATATCGTTTTCATCTGATGATTCATAATCCGTAACTTTTTTAAAATCAAAACGTTTACCACTCTCGGGTTTAAAAACAGTCAGGAGGGAAGTATCTTGTCCGGATTTAGATTTTTTTGGTTTGCTTTTTCTTTTAGTTTGCGTCGAATCCTTAGTAATCTTTTGATTTTCATCTTGTTTTTCAAAATATACTGCAATGCAATTGCCTTTTTCAGGAAGTTTGTAAGTTTTAACTGCTGCAAATTTATATACTGAATCAGTAACTAAATGTCTGACAATAAATGAGTCCTTAGGAAGTTGTTCATCCTTTTTTTTAAGTAATTTTAATTTTCTGATGGTATCAGCCGGTGCTTTGATTTTATAAGCAACAAAAGTACTATTATAATTAAAAACAGCCTGATATCCACGTTGGTACGAATAAATTTGTTTTTTAGCTACGTCGTACAATTGAAGAGAACCATCACCACGGAATTTTTGCTTTTCAGCAATAATAAAATTACCGTTTGAAGATATTCTGTTGTTTTTCAATTCATTCCATGAATTGTACACCGAGTGGTCAATCTTTTTTCTGGCTGATATATTCTGCGCGTGGGCATTGAAAACCGTCAGACCAAGAAAAAAAATAAGCAGTAGATTAGTTCTGGGGTACATGAAGAATAATTTTGGCTAAAATTTTCGTAAAAGTACAATTTGTTTTATCTTTACCGAAGCAAACAAAGCATCTCAATCGATTGTTATATTGGCGTCATATTATAGAACATTGAAACTAAAAGGATTAAGAATTCAGCGATGAGTTACATTAAATTTGAGAAGAATCAACTGATTAATCTGGAGTTTTCACTTCCACGTGAAATACTTAGATCGAACAGGGCAGGAGCATATGCCTGCATGACCATTGTAGGATGTAATACCCGGAAATATCATGGATTATTGGTTTGTCCGCAGCCCGGAATTGATGATGACAATCATCTGCTGTTATCCGGGCTAGATGAGTCTGTTATTCAACAGGATGAGGAGTTTAATCTTGCTTTGAGAAGATATCAGGGTGGACATTCCAATCCTAAAGGGCATAAGTATATACGGACGTTTGAAATAGAACCCATTCCAATTGTTACCTACAGGGTTGGAGGGGTCATTCTTACAAAAGAAATGATTTTTCTGAGTAAGGAAGATAAATTTATGATCAGGTATACGCTTGTTGATGCCCATTCGCCTACAATTCTCAGGTTTAAACCTTTTCTGGCATTCAGGAATGTGCATTTTCTTACGAAGGCGAATATGGATGCTGATACGACGGCACATAAAGTGCCCAATGGCATCAGGGTTAAAATGTATCATGGATATACACCCTTATTTATGCAGTTTTCAAAACAGGTTGAATATCATCATCTGCCTGATTGGTATTATAATGTTGAATACCAGAAGGAAATTGACAGGGGATACGAATCGCTTGAAGATCTCTTTGTACCCGGATTTTTTGAAGTTCCCATCAAGAAAGGTGAAAGTATAATTTTTGCTGCAGGAACCACTGAAACCAGACCTACGGAGTTAAAAAAGCTTTTTGTTTCAGAAATGAACAGGCGATTGCCGCGTGATAATTTTAAAAACTGCCTGTTAAATGCTGCGCAGCAGTTTATTATCAACAGGGATGGAAAAACTCAGATTATTGCAGGTTACCCGTATTTTGGGCGATTTAGCCGGGATACTTTTGTGTCATTGCCCGGGCTTACATTGGTAAAAGGAGATTACAAGACCTGCAAGGAAGTTCTTGATACCATGATTAATGAACTGAATGGTGCGTTATTTCCAAATATTATTACGCATAAATCGCCTGAATACAATTCAGTTGATGCTCCCTTGTGGTTTATCTGGGCACTCCAGCAATATGGAAATTTTTCCGGAACAACCGCTAAACTCTGGAAAGAGTATGGGAAAACGATACGTCAGATTCTGAACGGATTTAAAGAAGGAACAAATTATAACATCCATATGCTGGACAACGGTTTAATACATGCAGGTGTGTATGGCAAAGCACTCACATGGATGGATGCGATTATTGACGGAAAACCTGTAACTCCGCGTATTGGTTGTGATATTGAGGTGAATGCGCTGTGGTATAATGCTATGTGTTTTGCTGTTGAACTGGCTGAGCGTGATGATGACAAAGAGTTCGCTTACCAATGGAAAGACACCATTGCGCTTTGTGGCAAATCATTTGTTGAAGGTTTCTGGGATAATAATCATGGGTACCTTGCCGATTGTATAAATGAAGAATCTAAAGACTGGACAATCAGACCCAATCAGGTCATTGCTACTTCGCTGTATTATACACCTTTAAAAGAGGAACAGCGTAAATCAGTTTTAAGCGTTTTAAAACGTGAATTATTGACTAATAGGGGATTACGTACTTTATCACCTCAGGATAAAAACTATCATGGACTGTATTTTGGCAGTCCTGTTGAACGTGATCTTGCTTATCATCAGGGAAGCATTTTCCCATGGCTGTTTGGCCATTTTGCAGAAGGTTATCTCAAAATCCATGGAAAAGGCGGGCTATCAATCATTAAAGGAATATATAAGGATTTTGAAAAGGAAATGATAGAACATGGAATAGGCAGTATTTCAGAGATTTATGATGGTGATCCTCCACATAAACCAGGTGGTTCAATTTCGCAGGCCTGGAGTGTAGCTGAATTGCTCAGGGTATCAGATATGATAGAAAAATATGAAAAAAATTAATTGTAATAATCTGAAAATAGGAGTAATATGAAAGTATTGATGTTCGGATGGGAATTTCCTCCCCACATAACCGGTGGCTTAGGTACAGCTTGTTATGGATTGACCAAAGGGCTTTTAAAACATGATACAAATGTGATTTTTATCGTTCCAAAAGCTTATGGTGACGAGGATCAGAGTTTTATGAAAATCGTCAATGCCAGTGATATACTTGTTGATAACAAAGATTCAGAGTTTTATGATTTGTGGAACCGGATTGAATACATGGAGATCGGGTCGAGCATTATACCCTATATCAGCCCTGACGAGTACATAAATCACACAATACTTGAAGAATTGCAGAAAAACAAGACTGAAAGAACTGTTTTTTCGCCAAAATATGAATTCAGCGGAAAGTATGGTGCTACCCTTTTTGAGGAAGTTTCACGCTATGCGCTGGTAGCTTCAGCCGTTGCTGCATCTAAAGAATTTGATGTTATTCATGCTCATGACTGGCTTACTTATCCGGCTGGCATTGCCGCCAAAAAAATCAGTGGAAAACCGCTGGTTGTGCATATTCATGCAACTGAATTCGATAGAACAGGTGAGAATGTAAATACCCAGATTTTTGACATTGAGAAAAAGGGGATGGAAGAAGCTGATATGGTGATTTCGGTAAGCAATCTTACACGCAATATATGTATTGAGCGCTATGGCATTGATCCTGATAAGATTATAACTGTTCATAATGCCGTAGAACCTATTGATAAAGTTGAAAATGAAGAAATTACAAAAAGCGTCAAAGAAAAGGTGGTCACTTTTCTCGGAAGAATAACTTTCCAGAAAGGACCGGAGTATTTTATTGAAGCCGCCAGAAAAGTGTTGGACCGCGACCCGAATGTTAGATTTGTTATGGCTGGTACCGGCGACTTACAACATAAAATGATTAAACGTGTTGCCAAACTTGGGATGGGTACCCGTTTCCATTTTACAGGTTTCCTGAAAGGCGCTGAAGTTGATAAATTGTTGGCAATGACCGATGTTTTTGTGATGCCTTCAGTTTCTGAACCATTTGGAATTGTGCCACTTGAGGCTATGCGATCAAATGTGCCGGTTGTAATTTCAAAACAATCAGGTGTTTCAGAAATATTAAAACATGCTATGAAAGTTGATTTCTGGGATATAAATGCCATGGCAGATGCCATTTACGGTTTGCTGAATTACAATGCATTACCCCAGATGTTCATCCATTATGGAAAAGCTGAGGTTGAAAACCTTAAATGGGAACATGCCGCCAGAAAAATCAAGGAAGTATATAATGAAGCCATTAGAAGGCATGCTTAAAGTTAAAATTGAAAAAAAATAAGCTATGAGATCAATTTGTTTATATTTTCAGGTTCATCAGCCATTCAGGCTCAGAACATTCAGGTTTTTTGATATAGGATCTGACCATAATTATTATGATGATTTCCAGAACAGATATATAATCAGGCGGATAGCTGAAAAATGCTATTTACCTACCAATAAAATACTTCTTGGGTTAATCAGGGAATTAAAAGGAGCTTTTAAAGTAAGTTTTTCAATTTCAGGGACAGCGCTTGATCAATTTGAAATGTATGCACCCGAAGTGCTCAACAGTTTTAAAGAGCTGGCTTCTACAGGCCATGTTGAGTTTCTGGCAGAAACCTATGGCCATTCTTTGTCGAGTTTAAAAAACAAAGAAGAATTTTTCAGACAGGTTGATTTACACCGCAGAAAAATTAAGGAATTGTTTGGACAAGAACCCAAAGCTTTTCGAAATACCGAGCTCGTATATTCTGATGAAATCGGTGAAATGGTTTATGAGATGGGTTTCAAAGTAATGCTTGCTGAGGGTGCTAAGCATATTTTGGGTTGGAAAAGTCCTAACTATCTGTATTATAATTCATTTAATCCGAAGCTAAAAGTGTTGCTCCGGAATTTCAGGTTAAGTGACGATATTGCTTTCAGGTTCTCACACAAAAGTTGGTCAGAATGGCCATTAACAACCGATAAGTTTGTTTCATGGCTGAATGAGTTTGAAGAAAAGCAGCCAATTGTGAATATATTTGTTGATTATGAAACATTTGGAGAGCATCAGTGGGAAGAAACAGGCATATTTGAATTTTTAAAAGAGTTGCCTTCCAAGGTACTTGAAAAAACCAATTTTGGGTTTGGTACTCCCACCTCAATTGCTGAAAGTTTTCAGCCAGTCGCACCTATTCATGTCCCTTATCCGGCATCCTGGGCTGATGAAGAACGCGATCTCACAGCCTGGCTTGGCAACGAACTTCAGGATGAGGCATTTAACAGTTTGTATAACCTTACTGCAAGAATCAGAAAATGCAACGATCCACAGATCCAGAATGACTGGCTTTACCTGCAATCAAGCGATCACTTTTATTACATGTGTACCAAATGGTTTTCTGATGGTGAAGTTCATAAGTATTTTAACCCTTATCCTACTCCATATGAGGCATTTATCAATTATATGAATGTGCTGTCAGATTTTATTATCAGAGTTGAAAAGCATATTGAAGTAAACGGGGATAGCAGTGATTCTAGTGAAGATTTCTCTGAAATTATTGAAAAACAGTTTGATGCTGTTGTTGAAACAGGACGGTCACTAGCTGGTAAAGCCAGAAAATTCGGGCTTCAACTGAAACAAAGCCTGGATGTGGATCATGATAAAGTAATTACTTTTGATGATCTCGGGAAATATTCAGATGCTCAACTTAAGAAATTATTTAAAAACATTGACATCCAGACAACTTACACCGCATTAAAGGAAGCTGGTGTTGAGCTTGAAGAAAGGGTGTTACCTAATCTTACTCAAAAAGCGAAGAAAGAATTCGAAATACTAAAAGCTGCGGCAATAAAAACCAGTAAAAAGGAAATTGCTAAAAGCAGGGATGCTATTGTTGCCCAGTTAAATAAAATAGGTAAATAATTAACTTTTATTGTTTTTCAGTCTTTAAAAATGCATTATGAGCAAAAATATCCTTATGAATCCCGATTATTTATTTGAAGTCAGTTGGGAAGTTTGTAACAAAATTGGCGGTATATTTACTGTAATATCTACCAAGGCGAGTGTTATAAAAGATGAATTGAAAGATAACTACATAGTGATTG
>CAZKCK010000012.1:0-42523 GCA_964550695.1 uncultured Bacteroidales bacterium
GTATTTTGATTTTTAGCCCTGTTGATAATATTCTTTCAACAAAATTCATGATTCTCAATTAAAAATAACTAGCTAATTATTAATTAGTAATTAAGGAAATATATCTGGAACGATTGCGGAATTTCCCTGGTAACTCAAAATGTATGGCAATCAAGCTTTCATGACCATATCATCCGAAATGATAAAGAATACCAACGCATCTACAGAGCTTATATAAAAAATTCATAAATAGTTGCAAATAGTTGTCCAAATAGGTAACTTTGCACTACATTTGAAACTTTATGCGGACTACCTACGTTTATGGGACAGACTTTTGGGATTTTTATTACTCTCAAAGACCTGAAGTTCAAGATAAAATTGATTGGGTAATTGGTTTAGTCAGGACCTTGAGAATGGTTCCTGAGAGATTTTTCAAACACCTTGAAGGATCAGAAGGGCTTTTTGAAATCAAAATTAAACTAGGCAGCGACATTTTTAGAATTTTATGCTTCTTTGATGAAGGAAATTTGGTAATTCTGCTGAATGGTTTTCAGAAAAAGACTGATAAAACCAACAAAAATGAAGTCGAAAAAGCAGAACGTTTAAAAAAGAAATATTATGAAGAAAAATCAAGAAAATAATCTAGTTTCCTGGGACGACCATATTGACAGGAAATACGGGAAAATTGGTACTCCTGCGAGAGATAAATACGAGGAGGATTTTGAAAATTTCAAAATAGGTGTGCTTATTCAGGAAGCCAGAAAACAACAAAACCTGACACAGGAAGAACTTGCACTAAAATGCGGGACAACAAAAAACTATATTTCCAGAATTGAGAACAATTCCAGCGACATTCGGCTTTCAACACTTAAGAGAATAATACGGGAAGGTCTTGGTGGTCATCTTAAACTAAGCCTTGAGCTATAGGAAAATAGTGCCAAAAGGGATAATCGGTTAAAATATTTTACTGCATCATGCATCCGTGCGATTTCCTACCTGATTGGTTAGCCGATTTTGTAAAACTGCAAGGCAATTTTGGTGGAATGATATGCCATTGCGTTAAATCGGAATCATCATACCGACTAAAATAAACATATTGCAATGGATAAATTCAGAAATAAATACCGTATCAACACATTTAGGGCAAACTTTTGGGATTATTCGCAAAACGGCAGGTATTTTATAACCATTTGTACACAAAACAGGGTTCATTATTTTGGGAAAATCGTTCCCATAACAATTGATACACATTATTTTGCACCCCAGCCACCGCAAAATGAAATGAAATTGTCAGAAACCGGGGAATTTGCCCAATCATGCTGGTATGAAATTCCACAGCATTTCCCGTTTGTTGAATTGGGTGCATTTGTGGTGATGCCCAATCATATGCATGGTATAATTATTATTCATAAAACAGATGCCCAAATAGATACGACGGTTGCGGTAGAGGCGCAAAATTTTGCGCCTCTGCAACAACCGAAACCGAATAAATTTGGCCCGCAATCACAAAATCTGGCATCAATCATCCGGGGGTATAAAATTGGGGTAACCAAAAATGCAAGGCAAACCCATCCCGATTTCGCATGGCAATCACGCTATCATGACCATATCATCCGAAATGATGAAGAATACCAACGCATTAGCAGCTATATCATTAACAATCACCAGCAGTGGGATGTGGATAAATTTAATCAGGATAATCGTCCTGTCGATGCCAAGTAACCTTTTTTCTGTTTCCTGTTAAAGAAACATTTATCTTTGCATAAATTTTTACATGATGACTGAAAAATTTCAAGTCCGGTTTTTAGAAGAGGCTGCTGAATTTTTAGACAACCTCGACGAAAAGTCGAGAGTAAAGATTTACTATAATATCAAAAAGGCGCAATTGACTAATGATAATGAGTTGTTTAAAAAGTTGAAAGACGAAATTTGGGAGTTTAGAACTTTGTTTAATAAGGCTCATTACAGGCTTTTCGCATTCTGGGACAAAGCCGGCAATACGGATACAGTTGTAATTTCAACACATGGGCTCATTAAAAAAACGGACAAAACCCCTTTGGCTGATATCGAAAAAGCTGAACGGTTAAGAAAGTTATATTTTGAACAAAAAAATAAATAAGTATAAAAAACGGAAGCTATGAAAATACATACTTTGGATGAAATGATCGACAAGCATATCGGCAAATCAGGAACACCGGACCGGGAAGCATTCGAAAACGAATTACGCCTTGACTTGCTCGGTGAAGCAATCAAACAAGCAAGGAAGGAACGCCATTTGACGCAAGCCGAACTCGGGCAATTGGTCGGTGTTAAGAAATCCCAAATCTCTAAACTGGAAAATAGCCTGACAGATGCTCGTTTTGAAACAATTATAAAAGTGTTTAAAGCTTTAAACGCTAAGGTTAATTTTAATGTTGAATTGCTGAATCAGACAGTTAAACTAGCCTGACAAAAGCAAGCCAGTTCCTGCCCAATTGATATACCGGGTTTATGAATGACTAGCAATTCAATTAAATCTGAATCATCATACCGACTAAAATAAACATATTGCACTGGATAAATTCAGAAATAAAAAATGAACCACCTCGGTTAGGGCTACTTTCTGGAATTATTTGCAAAACTGCTTCGGTAACCACTTTTGGTCAAGCATCCTGATGTTTTTTTGGCAACAAACCATGGGTTTTCTGTAATCTGTGCCCGGCCAGAAAACAACATACATAATTCAGGTCATCCGTCAAAAGCAATTAACTCACCAAAATGGTTGTATCTTTGTTCAATATTTAATTAAAATAAAATTGGTAGCAGTCTGTAGCGAATCACCATCAACCCTGAAATTTACCGGGGATATGCGTGTATTTGGCCGAACGTCAGGCAGAAAGTCCATTTTTTATATTTTTACAATTAAGAATAATAGTTCGCAATATGATAACGGATACGATGAAAAGAAATCAACTGTTAAAAAGAATAAACAGGATTCCAGAGGATAAATTGAAGGAATTGGATGATTTTGTATCACAACTAGAAAAGGACATTGCAGTAAGATCCAGAACATTATCTTTTGCTGGGGCATGGCAGGATATGGACGATTCAGTTTTTAATGATTTGACCCGCAACCTGATTTCTAACCGTCAGTATAACAGGAGGAGAATTAATGAATAGAGTTCTTATTGATACCGATATACTTTCCTATTACTTCAGAGGTGATAAAGTTGTGGTCAGTAATTTTGAGAAGTATTTAAAGCAAATTGATCTGATCGAGATTAGTATTATAACTTTTTATGAAATCGTTGGAGGATTGCTTGCAAAAAACGCACTCAAACAATTAAGTATTTTTGAGAACTTTGTTTCTGAGAACATGGTTATACCGATGACTGAGAATTCAGCAAAGATTTCAGCAGAATTATATTCGTCGCTCAGACAGGATGGGAAAATTATTGATGATATTGATTTGCTTATTGCCGGTATAGCTATTGACAATGATATGGTGTTGATTACAAATAATGAGAGCCACTTTAATCGTATTCCCGGATTAAAAATTGAGAATTGGTCAAAACAATTGCTATAAGCTACCTGATAGAAGTCATTGTGAAATCTTCCAACAAGCCTTTATCCACAATTAAAGTTGTACTCTGCTTCAAATAAAATTATGAAAGCAACCGCATTGAAGGCATACCCTTACACCACTCGAAAAGGCTCTTGTAATACAAAAAAGCATTACAATTTCATATAAGATCCCACATGAACAGCTTTAACCATTAAGAGACTTACAATCGCGTCTTTACCAGCGCAAACCGCTGCTTTAACTTCAGAAAGGGTTTTTCGAGCAATTCATAGCTAATAACCGGAATCAGCAGTGATAAAACCACAATCAGGAAATAGTAAAAGTAGATGTTGTAAATCCCAAACCCGATCATCACTTTTTTAACAACAATGGTTACCAGAATGTTTCCGTACATGTAAATGCCATAGGATGCTTTCCCCAGATACATGAAGGGTTTCCAGAACCTGTGGCTGAAAGTGCGTTCGGGATTAAAAAGCAAATCGCTGATGACCAGGCCCATCAAGGTAATATATACCGGAAGCCTGAGTACACGGGCAAAAATAGTTTCGTAATTGCTGATGGTATCCATCGAAAGAAAAATGACCAGAAACAACATGATTAAAGTGCTGATCTTCCAGTTTAATCTGAAGATGAAAGGTTTTCTGAGGTAAATGTCGGCAAGCAGGGCGCCCATCAGAATCACATCCATACGGCTGAGGGTATGCAAATAAACATTGTACCAGGTAGTTGTGCCTGAAATAGCCGTAAAAATCTTGTATCCCCAACTGATTCCAATAAAACCGATAATGGCTGTAGTGAGGTGTTTTCTGGGAATGAAGGCGATGACAACCGGCCACACGATGTAAAAATGTTCTTCGATGCAGATCGACCAGAAATGTGCAAACGGGTATTGCCAGGTCTCTGTGCTGATGGTATGGAAATTATTGATAAACAACAAACTGGGCCAGTAGTCGGGTGATTTTTCGCCAAGCCAGCTCACGATGAACGGAGCCAGGGCAATCAGAAAAAAGTACAGGGGCCAAATGCGTAGTCCCCTGCGCAGGTAAAACCTGGGGATATTGACTTTACCAAACCGGTCTTTTTCAACAATCAGCAGGTAAGTAAGCAGGTATCCGCTGATAAAGAAAAAGATATCCACACCAATCGGAAAGTTGCCAATGAGTTTGGCCACATAGCTGCCAAATGTGCTATAGGTTTTGTAATCACCCACTGATAAAAACCCCGGGATCCCAAACCAACCGTTCCATGCAATAAATGAGTGATAAATCACAATCATAAAAGCCGCAAAAAACCTGATAATGTCAAATTGCGGAATGTAAAGTGAGGTGTTGGTTTTGGTTTCCATGATGGCAGTGGATGTGGGTATGTATTAAAATTCTTCCTGGTTAAAAACTTCTTCCGAAGTCTCTTCGTCGGTACCGTTGCAGTTCAGATCAACACTCAGGGGCCGGGAGGGTTGGGCAAAGTCATTTTTCAGAATCCCAAGCGATTTGTCGGCGTATACCTGCTGCATATAATATGCCCAGATGGGCAATGCCATGCTGGCACCCTGTCCCATGGCAATTGAACGGAAGTGTATACTACGGATATCTCCACCCACCCATACACCTGTGGTAAGTTGTGGAGTAATGCCGATAAACCATCCGTCGCTCTGGTTTTGGGTGGTTCCGGTTTTGCCGGCTATTGGATTGTCAAATTTAAACCTGTAACGCAACCTCGCCCCGGTGCCGCTCTGTACCACCCCTTTCATCAATTGCAACATCAGGTTTGCAGTTTCTTCACTGATTGCTTCATTTTTGTGTGGGATAAAACTCTCGATCAGGTTGCCGCTTTTGTCTTCAATACGCGTAATAATGATTGGTTCAATAAATACACCTTTATTTGCAAAAGTGTTGAATGCCCCGGCCATTTCATACAGTGAGATATCCGGTGTTCCGAGGCAAATGGAAGGGACCGCAGGAATATCGCTGGTTACACCCATTTTGCGGGCAATCTTAATAACTGCTTCGGGGCTGTATTTTTTCATCAGGTAAGCTGAAATATAGTTCACTGAGTTAGCCAGCGCCCATTTGAGTGTAACCATTTCGCCTTCATGCGCATCATCAGAATTTTGCGGTGCCCAGACGGTTCCGTCGTCCATATCAAAGGTTACAGGAATATTGGGAACTTTTGAGCAGGGTGAGAATTCGCCTTCCTGCATGGCCAGTGTATATAAAAAAGGTTTAAATGTTGAACCAACCTGTCGTTTTGAAACTTTTACATGGTCAAATTTAAAATAGCGGTAGTCGATTCCGCCCACATAAGCCCGCACGTAACCCGTTGAAGGTTCAATGCTCAGCAATCCTGAATGCAGAAAGAAAAATGAATACCTGATCGAATCCATAGGAGTCATCACGGTGTCAATTTCACCTTTCCAGGCAAACACCTTCATTTCAGTCTTGGTTCTGAATGCTTTACGGATCGAATCCTTTGAAATACCTGCCTGCCGCATCCTTACATACCTGTCGGAACGTTTCATGGCATCATCATAAATTTTTGCTATATCTTTATCAGTGAGATCATTGCTGAAAGGAGCCTTTTTATAACCTTTCCATTGGCGGAAGAAGGCCGGCTGTAATTCACCGCTCAGATGCTTTTTAACAGCACCTTCGGCATACTCCTGCATATGCGAATTGATGGTGGTGTATATCTTCAGCCCGTCTTTATATATATTGTAAGGTGTTCCATCACTTTTATAATGAGTTTCACACCAGTCTTTTAAATCCATTCTTAAAAGTTCGCGGAGGTAAGTGGCCAGTCCTGATTTATGATCCATCAAGCGGTAGTGCGACATATCGATGGGGATTGCAATCAGTGAATCTTTTTGCACTTCGCTTATAAAACCTTCATTTTCCATCTGACTGATCACCACATTGCGTCTGCGCAGGGCATTTTCAGGATTCCTGACCGGGCTATATCGTGTGGGAGCATTCAGCACAGCAACAAACAGTGATGCTTCTTCTGCCGTTAACTCAGCCGGTGATTTCCCGAAAAAAGTATTGGCGCCTGATTTAATACCAAAGGCCTGACTGCCAAAATCAACCGTATTGTAATACATGGCGATGATTTCTTCTTTGGTATAATTGCGCTCCAGTTTTACGGCGGTTATCCATTCCTTGAATTTTCTGATAATGAGGCCGGGGAGGGATAAATCTTCACCTCTGGGGAAAAGGTTTTTGGCCAGTTGCTGCGTAATGGTACTGCCACCACCGCTGTGTCTGCCCGTAATTACACCAATTCCTACCCTGAACATTGCTTTGAAATCGATGCCGGCATGGCTCTGAAAGCGGGAGTCTTCGGTGGCGATGAGTGCTTGTACCAGAAATGGTGACAATTCCTGAAAATGAATATTCGACCTGTTCTGAACATAATATGTTCCCAATACTTTGTGGTCAGAAGAAATAATCTCGGTAGCAAGGTTGCTTTTAGGGTTTTCAAGCTCTTCAAAACTGGGCATATCTCCAAAAACACCCATAGCCAGAAGCATAAAAAAGAATATGAACAGTATTACCGAAATGACATAAATCTTCCAAAATTTCCTGATTTTCAAATCAATATCTTTGGGATAAGTTCCATGATTTTTAAAAAATTCCACAACAGGCTGCAGATAACCAGAACCGTAGAATTTTGATTTTTTTTTCCTGTAAGCGGTCATTGATATTCCTCCTGGATGATCTAATTTGCAGAAATCTGCGATTTTTTAATTTTAAGGCCTACGTCGTAAATACCGGTCAGTATGGTATCGCGCATGGCCTGCTGAATGGTGAATGTATATTTTCCTGAGTGCGGAAGCAAGACATTGCGTTTGATAAGAAAAAGATTGTCTTTTACTGAACCCAGTCCGCTACCAAGCCAGCGTCCGTCGGGGCTTGCAAGTGTACAGGCCAGGGTGTCGCGGGCCGAGCGCCCGTCAGGAAAGGTTGTGTTCAGAAAAAGATATAGCTTATTGTAAGGGTAATTCTTTGCATTCCTTACTTCTACATAAAAATCAAGTGGCTGCAGGCTGTCGGCAAATTCCGATGCAAATGTTTTAATATCGTCCATCTTCCATTCGCCACTGGCAATTACCTGATTGTCCTCGTAAATGCTTGAAGTGTTGCATGCCATAAAGAACCAGGGAAGCAGCAGAACCAGAATTATCGTTTTATAGTTCAGCCTGTGACATTTCATATAACCAGTTATGGAGAAACCCTTTTTTGCCGAAAGATACTGTGTTTCGGTTTTAACGGGAGCCAAACAAGAAAACAAGGATAATTTCATTTATTTTTAGTCAGATAGCCAGATTATCAGTGGCTTATAGTTGTTAACAAAAAGAAGTGTTCAGAGAATAAACTATAACTTAATTTAAAATATTGTTTCACATCAAAACAATTAATCAAAACGGCGTAAATCGTCCTGTCCGATTACAGGTTCAAAGAAGGTCTTTTTGACTTCGGCTTTGGCAAATTCTTCCAGTTTTTCAGGGAATTTGTTCTTTTTATTCAAGGCAATGATTTCCTTCACCTTTTCAACCGGGATGGCCATAAACACATTGGGTTCGTTCAGGTAAGAGTACCACATGATACCTTTAAAGACATCCGTTTTCTGGTAAGATGCTTCACCCTTGCGGGTTTTCAGGTTAATGTCAGATGATGGGAAATCTCTGATGGCATCCATATAAGCATCGTACTCATAGTTGAGGCAACATTTAAGCTTGCCACACTGCCCGGCCAGTTTCTGGGGGTTGAGTGACAATTGCTGCACACGGGCCGCACCGGTTGAAACAGTCTGGAATTTATTGATCCAGGTGGCACAGCACAATTCACGGCCACATGAACCCAATCCTCCAACCCTGCTGGCTTCCTGTCTGATACCGATTTGTTTCATTTCAATCCTGATACGGAACTGTTCAGCCAGAAGTTTAATCAGTTCCCTGAAGTCAACACGGTCATCGGCAGTATAATAAAAAACTGCCTTAGTACCATCACCTTGGTATTCAACATCATTTATTTTCATTGCGAGGTTCAGGTCACCCGAAATCCGACGCGTATTGGCAATGGCCTTGTTTTCGTTCCCAATGGATTGCAGCCATTTTTCGATATCGGCCGGGCGTGCACGGCGGTAAACTTTCTTCAGTTCTTCGCGCTGTGGATCAACACCTTTCAGTTTCATCTGCAAACGGGCCGTTTCCCCATCCAGGCTTACAATTCCTATATCATGGCCAGGACTGGCTTCAACGGCTACAATATCGCCAATCAGTATATCGCCATCAGCCGGCAGCCTGAAAAAGTCCTTACGGTTGCTTTTAAACCTGACTTCAACGCAGTCAAAAAGCGGTTTGTTATCAGCTACCGGGATATCTGACAACCAGCCCGAAGTTGAAAACTTGGCACAACTGTTACAATACACTTCAGTACCCCGCTCTTGTGGATTGGGTGTTTTGCGGCATCCCCTTAAAAATACGGGACTTGTATAATCGATTTCTTCAGAGTTCATAAGTATATGCTATGCTGGCCTTTAAATGCTGACAAGACAAGGCCGGCGCGAATAATTTAATGGCAGTAAAAATGCAAAGTTACAATTTTTTTACCGCGGAGGTTGTGTTACTTCTTGTTTTAAAAGGTTGATACAGGTGAAACTCAGGTCAAGAAAGAGAATGGATGGATTGGCATTACGTTCAATATGGTAAACTGCTTTTTGAAATTCATCAGCAAACCCTGCAACATTGGCCTGATTGATGAATTTGGAAAAATTTTTGCTGAATAAGGCAGCTTCGCCATCAAGCTTTACCAATGAATTGTTTCCAAGACCAGCATGAAAACATAAGCGGGTCATCCGGAGGCAGTAATTGAGGAAGTTTTTTTGTTTTTCGCGTCCGAGTTTGGCAAATACACCGGTAAGACTCAGTATTTCAATAAATCCGTGTTTATAACACAACCGCATCCAATCCCTGAATATTTCGTAATTATAATTTTCATCTTCGGCCTCATTCAGGAGTTTCAATGCAAGCACAAAATTGCCTTCCGCCAGATTGGAAATGCGTGCGGCCTGTTCCCCTGGTATATCACATTTATTCACAAGCATTTCACGTATCTGCCAGTCCTCAAACTTTATAATTTTCACAAGTTGTGTCCTTGAAAGTATGGTCGGTAAAATAAGATCCTGATTTTCGGCTATGAGCATGAAAAGTGTTTTTCCGGGTGGCTCTTCAAGAATTTTGAGGATTTTTGGCGCAGCAGAATAGAAAATTTTTTCCGCCATCCAGATAATCATCACTTTATACTCAGATTCATATGACTTGTAGTTTAGGGTTCGGTTTATTTCACTGCAATCGTCGGCATTGATGATTACCTGTTTATTTTCTACACTAATTTTTTCAACCCAATCTTCCAGACTTACCATCAGGCTGTTATCGAGCAATAATTCACGCCATTGACTGATAAAATCGCTGCTGCGTGGTTTTTTCTCTACCTCCTTGTTGGTTGCAACAGGATATATAAAATGAAGGTCAGGATGGGCCAGTTTTGCATATTTGATGCATGAAGGGCAAGTGCCACATGAATCATCTTCGGTGCGGTTACGGCAGTTGATGTATTGCGCGTAAGCAACCGCAAGGGCGAGATTTCCACTCCCTTCAGGCCCCAGAAATAACTGGGCATGGCTAACACGCTGGTCTTTAACAGTATTTTTCAACCTTTCTTTTACATCTTCGTGTCCGTATATATCTGTAAAGCGCATATTAATCAGTATTCTTTGGTTTTCAAAAGTACAAATTCATTGATTGCGCTGCTGAGGTATAATCCGGATGTTTTTAGTATGGTCATAAATTACACTTTCCATTTTTATTTATAGCACTTAATTTCAAAGTATTAAATAGTTAACTAACTAAATCTACTTAGAATCATTTTAAATTAAATATGCGGTAATCTATATATATCATTAATTTATAGCTTTGCCGCACCAAAATTCCCCTGTATGGAAAGTGAATCACTCATTCTGTTTTTTATTGTGGCAGTGGTACTTGTAGGCGGAGCAATCATATTCTCCAGCCTTGTACCACCCAAATCGTTTAACGCTGTCAAGTTTGAACCCTACGAATGCGGTATGGAAACAATTGGTGGCACCTGGCAACAATACACCGTTGGTTATTATCTGTTTGCAATCCTGTTCCTGATATTTGATGTGGAAACCGTATTTGTGTTTCCATGGGCAGCAGTGATGCGTGAGGTGGGAATGACAGCCTTTGTGGAAATTGTTATTTTCTTCTCGGTACTTGGCCTCGGATTGCTTTATGCCTGGAAAAAACACGCACTCAAATGGGAGTAAAAGCCAGAAAAAAGGATGGTGGAATCGTTATGGACGATTACCCCATCATTGAAAGCCATGAAGGAGGAAGTGTAATTCTTGCCTCGCTTGACACACTTGTAAACTGGGCCAGGTCTAACTCGCTGTGGCCACTTACATTCGGAACCCGTTGCTGTGCCATCGAAATGATGGCCGCTGGTGCTTCCCGTCATGATTTTGCACGTTTCGGTACTGAGGTTGCCCGTGCTACACCCCGTCAGGCTGACCTGATCATTATATCGGGATCAATAAATTACAAAATGGCTCCTGTACTACGCCGCTTGTATGACCAGATGGCTGATCCCAAGTGGGTGATAGCCATGGGGGCCTGTGCAGTTTCGGGTGGACCTTTTTATTACAATTCATATGCAATTGTAAAAGGGGCTGACCATGTAATTCCTGTTGATGTATACATCCCCGGATGCCCGCCCAGACCTGAAGCCCTGTTATTCGGCATCATGCAGCTTCAGAAAAAGATTAAAGCCGAGCGTAACCTGAGTTCAAAAAAATCAAAGGGTGAAAACCCCCTCAAATAAAGGGAATGACATATGACCAATATTGAATTGAAAGATTTTATTGAGGCAGGGGTTCAGGGTGCTGTGGTTACCGACGGAAAACAGTATTTAACTGCTGTGATCCCCACCGATAAATGGCTGGCCTTTGCAAAAGTGCTGAAAGACAACCCCGCAACTTCATTCGATTACCTTTTCTGCCTGAGTGGTGTTGACATGCCAGATTTTCTGGAAGTTGTTTATCATATGGAGTCCACACGCCTCCGCCATGTTCTGGTGGTAAAAGTAAGGACTCAGAACCGTGAACATACTGAAATACAGAGTGTTGCCAGCCTTTGGCCAACGGCTGATTTTCATGAACGTGAAGTTTATGACCTGCTGGGTATAAAATTCACTAACCATCCCGATCTCCGGAGATTTTTTATGGATGATGACCAGGGATATCCGCTACGTAAAGATTACACTGACGAAAACAGGATTGTGGAGCGATAGACTATGGAAGAATTTGACAAAATAAAAACCCAGGAGTACCTGGTAAACATGGGGCCTCAACATCCGTCAACGCACGGTGTTCTAAGGCTTTTGTTGAAACTTGAAGGTGAAATTGTGCACAATGTGGATCCCAATATTGGTTACATCCACAGCGGCATTGAAAAAATGGCAGAAGCGCTGGCTTATCCCCAGATTGTTCACCTGACTGATCGTATGGATTACCTCTCGGCTCACATGAACAATGAGGCAGTTTGCCTGTGCGTTGAAAATGCCCTAGGTGTGGAGGTTCCTGAAAGAGTAAAATACATTCGTACAATCATGGCTGAGCTCACGCGTCTGGCCTCTCATCAGTTATGGTGGTGCGTGATGGGAATGGATCTTGGCGCTTTAACCACATTCTTTTATGGTCTGCGCGATCGTGAACTGATACTCGATATTTTTGAGGAAACCTGTGGTGCCCGGCTCACCGTTAATTATTCGACCCCCGGTGGAGTCATGTTTGATATTCATCCCAATTTTCAGAAGCGGGTGAAGGAATACATCACTTATTTCAGGAAAAAATTGCCTGAATATGACCAGCTTCTCAGCGGGAACGTGATCTTTACCGAACGCACCAAAGGAATTGGTTTACTTACAAAAGAAGATGCCATTGCGTATGGAGTTACCGGCCCTTCAGGACGTGGTTCAGGGTTTTCATGTGATGTACGCAAATTGCATCCTTACAGCGCTTATCCCTACGTAAAATTCAATGAAATTCTTGACAATACGGGCGATACATTTGCCCGCTATGCCGTCAGAATTAAAGAGATGTATGAATCGCTCTCGATTCTAGAACAACTCATCGACAATATTCCGGAGGGTGACTACCAGGTAAAAATGAAAGGTGTGATCAAACTTCCTGAAGGTGAGTTTTATCAACGTGTTGAGACCGCAAGAGGTGAGTTTGGTGTCTTTATCGTGAGTGACGGCAAAAAGAACCCCTACCGCGTTAAATTCCGTTCACCCGGATTCTCGAACCTTTCGGCACTCAACGCCATGGCGAAAGGGCATAAAATTGCTGACCTGGTCGCAATTATGTCAACCCTTGATTTAGTTATCCCTGACATTGACCGTTAATACAAAACCGATGGCATTTAATATTTATGATTTTTCATCGTTAACCGGGTCCATCCACAAGGGACTGAGCGAAAACCTTTCGCCCCTGATGGTACAGGTAATTGAGTGGACACTCATTGGACTCTCATTCCTGCTTTTTGTTGCAATATTTGGACTTATCCTGGTTTACATCGAACGCAAGGTCTGTGCTTTCTTTCAACAACGCCTTGGACCAATGCGTGTTGGTAAATGGGGGCTGTTGCAGACAATCGCCGACTTTATCAAACTACTGATGAAGGAACTCATCACACCTAACCGTGCTGATAAATTCCTTTACAATCTGGCACCTTTCATTGTTATTATTGTAAGTTTTCTTGCAATTTCTGTTGTTCCATGGGCAAAAGGCCTGCAGGCACTCGATTTTGATATAGGTGTATTTTTCGTGACTGCCGTTTCATCAGTGGGTGTAATCGGGATACTGCTTGCCGGTTGGTCGAGTAACAATAAATACTCGCTGATAGGGGCAATGCGTAGTGGTGCCCAGATTGTAAGCTATGAACTATCTGTGGGTATGTCACTTATTACCATCATTATTCTTGCAGGAACCATGCAGATATCTGAAATTGTTGAAGCACAACGTACCGGATGGTTTATTTTTACAGGTCATATACCTGCAATGATTGCTTTTCTGGTTTTTGTAATAGCAGGTACAGCCGAAACAAACCGTGGTCCTTTTGACCTGGCTGAAGCCGAATCAGAACTTACCGCAGGGTTCCATACCGAGTATTCCGGAATTAAGTTTGCCTTCTTTTTCCTGGCTGAATACATCAACCTGTTTATCATATCGGCCATGGCCGTGACAGTTTTTCTGGGTGGCTGGATGCCTTTGCATTTCGGCAACTTTGAGGGATTTAATCAGGTGATGGATTTTATTCCGCCTATTTTCTGGTTCTTCGGAAAAGTAATGGCTGTTATATTTCTGATTATGTGGTTTAAATGGACATTCCCCCGTTTGAGGGTTGACCAGATTCTGCAACTCGAATGGAAATTCCTGCTGCCAATTAACTTATTCAATATAGTGCTGATGACACTGGTTGTTTTAATGGGTTGGCATTTCTAAAACATTGAAATTAAACGGAATGAATGCTGTTATAGAATATTTAGGTACCATCTTTAAAGCTGTTAAAACGCTTATTGATGGAATGCGCGTAACCGGCCACTATTTTTTCAGGCCCAAACTGATTACCACGCAGCAATATCCTGAAAACCGTCAGACATTAAAGATGTTTGACCGTTTCAGAGGCGAAGTAATTATGACGCATAACGAAAAGAATGAACATAAATGCACAGGTTGTGGTATTTGCGAATTGAACTGCCCTAACGGTTCAATTGAAATAATTACCAAAAATATTGAAACTGCCGAGGGTAAAAAGAAGCGGGTGATAGACAAACACATTTATCACCTCGGAATGTGCACCTTATGCAACCTTTGTGTGAAAGCCTGCCCTACAGGAGCAATTGTAATGGGACAAAAATTTGAACATGCCGTCTGGGATCGCAGCAAGCTTACCAAAGTACTGAATCAGCCCGGATCGCAAATAATGCAAGACGTAAAAGAATAAGCCATGAACAATCAACTCATGTTCTTCATATTTGCAGGGATGATACTGACCTTTTCAGTAATGACGGTTACTTCGCGCCGGATTTTGCGTGCAGCCGTATACCTGCTTTTTGTTTTGATCGCTACAGCCGGAATATATTTCCAGCTGAATTACAACTTTCTGGCTGCCGTGCAGCTTACAGTTTATGCCGGTGGCATTGTTGTACTGATGATTTTTTCAATATTGCTTACCAGCCATATCAGCGAGCGGGCCGAAGTGGCCGGTGTTACGCAGTCAGTGATGAGTGCCCTTGCTGCAGGTGCAGGAGCCATTCTTACGCTGCTTACCGTGCTGCAATTTAATTTCACACCTGCTGTTCAACCTGTTATTTCAACCGATGTAAAAACTGTGGGCCGGCAATTGGTTTCGTACGGAACCGATGGTTATGCCCTTCCGTTTGAAGTGGTTTCAATACTGTTGCTGGCTGCCATGATCGGTGCGATAGTGGTTGCACGTAAGGAATCAAATAACCCTAAATCATAACTGTATGGTACAAGGTATTCAATTACAACATTTCCTGATCATCAGTACATTGATGTTTTTCATCGGGATTTATGGGTTTCTCACCCGTAAAAATTTGATAACCATGCTGATGTCGATAGAGCTGATACTAAACTCTGTGAACATCAACTTTGTTGCTTTCAACAAATTTTTATTTGCTGACAAGCTTCAGGGTCATTTTTTCAGCCTGATTATCATTGCGGTAGCCGCTGCTGAAGCTGCTGTTGCCATTGCTATTATTATCAACATTTATCGGAACTTCAAATCGATTGATGTTGATAAAGTGAACGAAATGAAGTATTAAAAACTAAAACCACAAATATCAATGACCGATTTTAGTTATACCCTGCTTATACCCCTGCTTCCGCTGGCGGTATTTCTGGCAACCGGGCTTGCGGGTCACCGTTTTAAACCCATAGTTTCAGGTCTTGTGGGCACATTTGGCCTTACTGTGTCAGCTTTCCTGTCGTATTTAACAGCTGTTACATATTTCTTTGGGGGTGTTGCCCGTGTTGACGGAGCCCTGCCAGCAATAACAGCTTTCAGCACAACCTGGATCAGGTTCACTGAAACCCTGCAGGTTGACCTTGGTGTAATGCTTGATCCCATCTCAGTGATGATGCTGGTGGTAATTACCACTGTATCATTGATGGTGCACATCTACAGCCTTGGTTACATGAAAGGTGAAAAAGGATTTGCACGCTTTTATGCGTTCCTTTCGCTTTTCAGCTTTTCGATGCTTGGTCTGGTACTGGCCACCAACATCTTCCAGATGTATATTTTCTGGGAACTTGTAGGTGTTTCATCCTTTCTGCTGATTGGTTTTTATTATGAAAAACCTTCCGCTGTGTCAGCCTCCAAAAAAGCCTTTATTGTCACTCGTTTTGCCGATCTGGGTTTCCTCATTGGTATCCTGATACTGTCATTCAATACGGGTACGTTTGATTTTAAAACCCTTACTGATCCCAACGGACCCGCCATCATGCATGCAGGTGGGGCTTCATTCATGGGTCTGTCAGTTATTACCTGGTCGCTGATTTTTGTGTTTATGGGTGGTGCCGGTAAATCGGCCATGTTCCCGCTACACATCTGGTTACCCGATGCCATGGAAGGCCCGACACCTGTTTCGGCGCTTATACATGCCGCTACCATGGTTGTGGCAGGTGTGTACCTTGTTGCCAGATTGTTCCCGATTTATGCACTGGCTGCAACTCCCGGACTTGAAGTTGTTGCTTATGTGGGTGGTTTTACCTCGCTTTTTGCGGCAGTTATTGCCTGTACACAGGTTGATATTAAGCGCGTTCTGGCCTTTTCAACCATGTCGCAGATTGGTTACATGATGCTTGCGCTCGGGGTTTCAGGATACGGCGGACATGACGGACTTGGCTTTATGGCTTCAATGTTCCATCTTTTTACGCATGCCATGTTTAAGGCTCTCTTATTCCTTGGTGCCGGTGCTATCATACATGCTGTTCACAGCAACAATATGACTGACATGGGTGGTTTGCGTAAGTATTTGCCAATCACTCACATTACATTTCTTATCGCATGTCTTACAATTGCCGGTATTCCACCGTTATCGGGCTTCTGGAGTAAGGATGAAATACTTGTTGCAGCGTTCCACCACAATAAAATTTTATTTGCCGTTGAATATCTGGTGGCCGGTCTTACCGCATTTTACATGTTCAGATTGTATTACAGTGTTTTCTGGGGAAACAACACACATTATCATCATACCCCGCATGAAGCACCCAAACTGATGACATTTCCGCTGATGTTCCTTGCTTTTGCATCCATCTTTGCAGGATTTCTTCCATTCGAAGAACTTGTAACCTCAGATGGAAAAGCATTTGAAACACATACTGACCTCATGATTGCAATCCCTTCAGTATTAATCGGAATCCTTGGTATAGCAGTTGCCACAGTCATGTACCGCAAAAAAACTGCAATCCCTGATAAACTGGCTTCGGCCATTAAAGGATTGTATACCGCATCACTCAATAAATTCTGGTTTGATGAAATTTACCTGTTTGTAACCAAAAAAATCATTTTTGCATATATCTCAAGGCCCATTGCATGGTTTGACCGGCACATTGTGGATGGTACCATGAATGGTGTTGGTTGGATCGTAACAGCATCTTCTTCCAGAATAAAAGAATTACAGTCAGGCCAGGTTCAACAGTATGGTTATGTGTTTGTAACAGGTGTTCTTGCGCTGGTATTATTATTTATTTACCTGATTAACTAAAAACCGGAGAAAAAATGGACTTGTTAAGCTGGTTTATTATTATTCCCCTGCTGACAATGGTAGGGATTGGTTTTACCAAAAACCTGAATCAGACCCGGTGGGTCAGTGCAATCGGCATGAGTGTTCAACTGCTTCTTGCTGCGTGGCTGGTGTTTTCTTATCTGAGTATACGGGCAACCGGAAATACCGAACCTATGCTTTTTATGTATGATGCCACCTGGTTCGAAACCCTCAATATCCATTATACTGTGGGTGTTGACGGTATCTCTGTTGCGATGATAGCGCTTACATCAATTGTTGTGTTTGCTGGTATTTTTGCTTCCTGGGAGATGTCGTACCTGTCACGTGAATTCTTTATCTCACTTATTTTGCTGGCATCCGGGGTTTTCGGATTTTTCATTTCGATTGACCTGTTTACGATGTTTGTATTTTATGAGATCGCAGTAATTCCGATGTACCTTTTGATTGGCATCTGGGGTTCAGGCCCAAAGGAATATTCAGCCATGAAACTTACCCTGATGCTCATGGGAGGATCAGCCTTACTGATGGTAGGTTTGCTGGGTATTTATTTTAATTCGGCACCTGAAGGCGGACAGTATACTTTCAATCTTCATCAGATTTCGCAGAATGGAATTCCGTTGACTGCCCAACGCTTTCTGTTCCCATTTACATTTATCGGGTTTGGCGTACTTGGAGCTTTATTCCCGTTCCATACCTGGTCGCCTGATGGTCATGCTTCAGCTCCTACGGCCGTTTCGATGCTCCATGCCGGGGTTTTGATGAAACTCGGGGGCTATGGTGCTTTCAGGGTTGCCATATTTCTGATGCCACAAGCGGCTCAGGAACAAGCCTGGATATTTATCATATTAACTTCTATTAGTGTAGTTTACGGAGCTTTCGGGGCCATTGTGCAGAAAGACCTGAAATATATCAATGCATATTCTTCGGTGAGTCACTGCGGGCTTGTGCTTTTTGCCGTGCTGATGATGAATCAGACTGCTATGAATGGTGCAGTTATCCAGATGATTTCTCACGGTTTGATGACAGCCCTCTTCTTCGCTCTGATTGGTATGATTTACGGAAGGACACATACGCGCATGGTGAACGAAATGGGCGGACTGATGAAAGTGATGCCATTTCTTTCTGTTGTGTATGTTATAGCAGGTTTAGCTTCGCTCGGCTTGCCGGGTCTCAGCGGTTTTGTAGCTGAAATGACCATTTTCTTCGGAGCTTTCCAGCATACCGACGTTTTCCATCGGGTGGCGACCATTGTTGCAATATCATCAATCGTAATCACTGCGGTTTACATTCTGAGAGTTGTTGGCGTGTTGCTGCTTGGCCCGATCCGCGATGAACATTTTCTGCATCTTGAAGATGCCAGATGGTGGGAACGGCTCTCAACCATTACGCTGGTGGTTTCAATTGCTGCAATCGGTCTGGCTCCTTTCTGGTTATCGGAGATGATTGGCTTCAGCCTGAAACCAATTGTTGAAAAAATTACCGCATTGTTTTAACCCCATCTTAAACCTTAAAGAGTAAAGTTATGACATTCAATGATATTTTATACATGCGACATGAACTACTACTCACGCTCACAGCGTTGATAGTACTTGCTGTTGATCTTGCAATTCCTGAAGGTAAAAAACATACCATTATACCTTTTGCCCTCGGGTTGTTTGCACTTACTGTTTTAGCAGGATTTTTGCCAGTGGGCGAAGGCAGCATATTTGGCGGAATGTTCAAAAATACCGCTTTGACTGCAATGATGAAGAATATTCTGAATATTGGGGTGTTTATCATATTTCTGCAGTCGGTAAGCTGGTTGAAAAAAGCCGAAAACTCAGCCAAAATCAGTGAGTTTTTTGTGTTGATTCTCTCAACGGTTATTGGCATGAACTTCATGATATCTTCAGGTGATTTTCTGATGTTCTACCTCGGACTTGAAACGGCAACCATTCCTATTGCAGCACTTGCTGCTTATACACATCACAACAACAAATCAGCCGAGGCTGGTATTAAATTAATCCTGTCTTCTGCCTTGTCTTCGGGTATTCTTCTTTACGGAATATCAATGATATACGGAACAACCGGTTCAATTTATTTTGATCAGGTGGCTGCCGTTTGGCAAAACACACCACTACAATCACTGGCATTCCTTTTCTTTTTTGCCGGTATGGCGTTCAAGATTTCACTGGTTCCCTTCCATCTCTGGACTGCTGACGTTTATGAAGGTTCACCCATCAATGTAACCTCTTTCCTGTCAGTTATTTCGAAAGGAGCGGCAAGTTTTATTTTTATCATTGTGTTGTACACTGTATTCAGCACAATGGCTGTAATGTGGAGCAAGGTCCTTTATATTATTGCCATTTTGACCATGACCGTTGGTAACCTGTTTGCTTTGCGGCAGAAAAATATGAAACGTTTCCTTGCTTTTTCATCTATTGCACAGGCTGGTTTCATATTGCTGGGCATTCTTGGAAATTCGCAGTTAGGGATGACCACCGTGATTTACTTTGTACTGGTTTACATCTTTACAAACCTGGGAGCTTTCGGTGTTGTTGGAGCCATATTGGTTAAAACGGGCAAGGAGAACATGGACGACTACAATGGCCTGTACCATACCAACCCAAAGCTTAGTTTACTCATGACACTTGCATTGTTTTCACTGGCAGGTATACCACCGGTAGCAGGGTTCTTTGGAAAATTTTTCCTGTTTACTTCCGCGGCATCTCAGGGATATTACTGGCTTGTGCTGATTGGTGTTTTAAATGCCACCATCTCGTTGTTTTACTATCTGTTACCCATAAAGGCCATGTTTATCAATAAAAATGATAATCCTATCCCGGCCTTTAAATCAGATGGCTATATGCGTGCTGGCCTCCTGCTGAGTGCTTTGGGCATTATTCTGGTTGGGCTGATGAGTTTTATTTATGAATACATTAACGTACTGAGCGTTGGTCTCAGATAAAAATAATTAAGGATGGCACTTGAAAAAGGCAAACATATTGTTGAGGAAATTGATGGTGTACGGTGCACCATCGTCGAAAAAGACCTGACCCTTATTCGTAAGGAATTCCTTAAAAAACTGCTTGAGCTGAATGGATTCGAAGTCAAAACTGCAGGTGACGCTGACAAGTTCACACTTGGTGTTACTGATCTGGTATTTAATCCTTTGATTGCAGTGTATGAACAAAGCCTTAAAACCCATGAGGGTAAAAAGGTAAGTCCGGCTTACTGGAGGCAATATACCACCGAATCGCACAGCGAATACTGGGACTTCAGGAAATAGTACTCAAAATATATAAACTTACTTTTAACAGGCTGTTGCTTTGCAATGGCCTGTTTTGTTTTTGTAATTTATATTTCATATTAGAGAAATAAAAACAGCTTTTTGTACGAAGTCATTTGTAATCTGATCGAACAAACAGGTTTTGATAAAAAAAATACAAGAGCTTTTGGACCTGATGGCCATCACGATGACAGAACCTGTATCAAAACTACGTTCCATCGAACTTATTGAAACTTATTCCGGGATACTATACGGACGACTAAATTACTTCCTGTTAGCCCTGAATTGGCTTAAGCTCAATGAACTGATAGAGACCATTTCGTGGATTTTGCTAAAGGGAATTACGCCTTTAAATTTGATTTATTTTTCTATTGACGTTACCACAGAATTTAAAAAGGCTATTGATGCACATATGCTGAACAACCTAATCTATAATGAGATAAAAATCCGCACCAAATACAATGATAAAATCATTGGTTTAGATTAAAATCTTTGACATATGAACTGATTCTCATATAAAATCAAACCAATCAATTTCTTCCCAAGAAATCATCACGCATATTTTCCATATTCTGCACGAACTCAATTAAGCGCTTTACTCTACAAAATGCTCGTATATTTGTTGGGCAAATCAACCTGTGTAAAAATAAATTACTGACAAGAAATACAGAGATATTGAAAATCTTTATTATCTGAATTTCACAATAATAGCCAAATGAAAAAGCTTCACCTCTTTGGAATCATTTGTTTTATACTTGTACTGCTGACAGGCATTTCTGTTCAGGCACAACATGCTCCCCGCCAGAAAATCAACTTCGACCGCAACTGGAAATTCCATCCGGGTCATGCTGCCGATCCCGCAAAGGATTTTAATTTCGGCGTGGCCAACCTGTTCTCAAAAACCGGTAAAGCCGAAGGTACGGCCATCGATCCCAAATTTGACGACAAGGCTTGGCGCAGCCTCAACCTTCCGCACGACTGGGCAGTGGAACTTCCGTTTGAAGATTCTCCCAATTTTGATGTGATGGCTCACGGATACAAACCGGTGGGCGGGCTCTACCCGCAAAACAGCATTGGCTGGTATCGCAAGTGGTTTACCATCAACACCCCTGATTCGGGTCAGCGATTTGCCCTGCAGTTCGACGGAATTTTTAGAAATGCCATGGTGTGGGTGAACGGATTTTACCTCGGAACAAATGCCAGTGGCTACATCGGGGTAAATTATGATATAACCGATTACATTAATTATGGTAAACCCAACATCGTTGTGGTCAGGGTTGATGCCACACAATACGAGGGCTGGTTTTACGAAGGAGCCGGCATATACCGCCATGTATGGCTGCAACAGTATAACAACCTGCATGTTGATACCGACGGTGTTTTTGTTTACACTGAAGTCAGTGGCAAAACTGCCACAGTAAGTATTGAGACAAGGCTCGATAACCAGACACTGAGCGATGCTGAGTGTTCGGTACAATGCACAGCGCTTGACCGTAATGGTAAAGTATTGGCCACTACTGCTGTACTACCCTTAAAAATGGCACTCAACGAAAAAAAGACAACCAAACATCAGTTGAAAATAGAATCTCCACGGTTGTGGTCATTAGAAGATCCTTATCTGTACAGAATTAAAACTATTGTTCAGTCCGGGGGCAAAACCATTGATCAGGTCACTACGCGTTTTGGCATCAGAACCATCACTATTGATACTGAGAACGGATTGGTGCTGAACGGAAAATCCATCAAAATACAGGGCGTTAACTGCCATCAGGACCATGCCGGCGTGGGTGCCGCATTGCCGGATTACCTTCAGTATTACCGCATTCAACTGTTAAAACAATTGGGCGCCAATGCTTACCGTACCAGCCACAATCCACCCACACCCGAACTCCTCGATGCCTGCGATAGTCTCGGAATGCTTGTGATGGATGAGACCCGGCTACTCAATTCCGGTACCGAATACACTGATCAGTTCCGGAGGCTTATCCTGCGCGACCGCAACCATCCTTCTGTTTTTATGTGGTCAATTGGCAATGAAGAAGGCTGGGTGCAACGTAACAGCGTCGGAAAACGTCTTGCTTTATCGTCCATTGCGCTTGTAAAGGAACTCGATCCTACCCGTACCTGCACCTATGCAGCCGACATGGCCAACGAATTCAACGGCATCAATGAAGTTATTCCCGTGCGCGGATTCAATTACCGCGAAAAAGCACTTGTGGCTTATCACAACGACCATCCAACACAACCCGTCATAGGCACCGAAATGGGAAGCACAGTCACAACCAGGGGCATTTATACGGCTGATACCATCAACTGTTATGTTCCGGATCAGGACATCACAGCACCGTGGTGGGCTTCAAAAGCCGAAGACTGGTGGCCCATTGCAGCCGGAAATAAATGGATGGCCGGTGGTTTTGTATGGACAGGGTTTGATTACCGTGGTGAACCAACACCTTACCACTGGCCCAACATCAGCTCGCATTTCGGGATCATGGATGTTTGTGGCTTCCCAAAGAACATTTACTATTATTACCAATCGTGGTGGACTGACAACGATGTACTGCACATTTCACCGCACTGGAACTGGAAAGGTCAGGAAGGGCAACCCATCAAAGTCTGGGTAAATTCAAATGCGGATGAAGTGGAACTTTTTCTGAATGGCAAAAGCCTCGGAAAAAAAATGATGCCCCGCAACAGTCACCTGAACTGGGATGTAAATTATGAACCCGGCAAGCTTGAAGCTGTTGCAAATAAAAATGGAAGGGAACTCAAAACAACCACTGAAACAACTGACGAAGCAGTTGAATTGGTGGTAACACCTTATAAAACAACCATTTTCGCAGATGGAACGGATGCCACGGTCATCAATATTTCAGCCATTGATAAAAAAGGCCGGGAAGTCCCTGATGCCCAAAACCTCATCCAGTTCAATTTAACAGGCGATGCAAAAATAATTGGTGTTGGCAATGGTGACCCCAGCAGCCACGAGGCCGATCAATGCGAAGACGGAAAATGGCAGCGCAAATTGTTCAACGGGAAGTGTCAGTTAATACTCCGGGCTGGTGACAAACCTGATAAAATAAAGCTTGAAGCCACTTCTGAAGGTTTATGGAAAGCTGCCACCGAAATTCACAGCATTCCTGTCTGCAAACCCCTCAAATCCATAGATGGGGCAATAAACAATGACGTTCATCCTGAAAAGAAGGAAAAATCCGAAAAGATAATCGGGGCTGACATATCCTTTTTACCGCAACTTGAAGAACGCGGAATGAAATTTTATGACAAAGGGATTGAAAAGGATGCCATCGAAATACTGAAAGATCACGGCTTTAACTATATCAGGCTGCGTATTTTCAACAATCCTTCCACCGAAAAAGGGTACTCACCCCAAAAAGGTTTTTGCGATCTGGAACACACCAAACAAATGGCCTTACGAATCAAAAAAGCAGGTATGAAGTTTTTACTTGATTTCCATTACAGCGATTACTGGGCCGATCCACAGCAGCAGTTCAAACCTTCGGCATGGGAAGGCATGGATTTCACTACCATGACAGCAGCACTGAAAACGTATACCAAAATGGTGATTCAGAGCTTAAAAGATCAGGGAACACCACCCGATATGGTGCAACCCGGCAATGAGATAAATCACGGTATGGTTTGGCCCGAAGGTCACATCAGCAATCCTGATAATCTGGCTACACTTATCAGGGCAGGGATTGAAGGTGTTAAGGAGGTTGATCCTTCAATCCTCATTATGATGCATGTAGCTCTGGGTGGGCAAAATGATGAAACGGTTTTCTGGTTCGATAATATGTTTTCAAGAGGTGTTGATTGTGACATCATCGGTCTTTCGTATTATCCGCGCTGGCATGGTACACTAAGTGATCTCGACTTTAACCTGAAAGATGTCATCCGCAGGTACCACAAAGATGTAAACGTGGTTGAATATTCTCATAAGAAATCAGAAGTCAATCATCTGACCTTTAACCTTCCTGATAACAGAGGAACCGGTACTTTTATCTGGGAACCCTTCAGCACATGGGAGGCTGTGTTTGAAAAAGACGGCAAATCGAACGAATTGATAAATGTATATGATGAGTTCTCCGTTTTTGAGTCTGGAAAGGCTAAAACTGAATAAAACAGAAATTCCGATATCCGTTTTCGTGTTTCTGTATTCTGACGGTACTTTCCAAAGCTATCACATTTTTTTAAAAGCAACTTTGCTAACTAATTTTTTTATAGCGCTTTAAATGAATAACTGGCAGAAATAACCCGAAATTCATTCCGCCTTTTAACGGAGAAGTTTTGCAAGTTTGTCAAAAAAAATACCGCATAGGTTTGCATCTTAATAAATTTGCATTACTTTTGTTAATCCAAAATACCATTTGTATAACCAAATTATCTATTATTATGAGAAAATTATCTCTACTCTTTGTTATGGTTCTTGTTGTTGCCGGTGTAATGGCTCAGCAGTCCAGGGTTAAAGTATCGGCTGACCTGCAGAATAAAGCCGTTAAGGTTATGAAAGCTGTTGACAGCCCGAACCTTCCCCTCCAGCCGGTTAATCCTTCAGTCAGTCTTCCTGCCGAAGGTGTTGAATCAGATCTGGGAACTTCTTATTACGACCTACAGTCAAACGGCTGCACTCCATTTGGCAGGGCTTATGTTTTTGCCGATGGAACCAAAGCCGGTGTTTGGACAACTTCACAACAAACTGCAAGTTGGACTGACCGTGGAACCGGTTACAACTATGATGGTGGTTCAGGTTGGGGCGCAGCTCCGATGAACAGGATTGAAACTGTCAGAACCGGATGGCCTTCAATTGCAGCCTTAGGTACAGGCGGTGAGTGTGTCGTTGCACATCAGAGCGGAACCACTGGTCTTGTATTTGCAAGCAGAGCTACCAAAGGAACAGGTGCATGGACTGAAACAATCATTGCTGCCCCAGCCGGTGCAAGCGGATTGTTATGGCCCCGCATGATGACTTCAGGTGCTGACAACAACATTGTACACTTACTCTGCTTAACAGCTCCTGTGGCCAATGGCGGTACTGTCTATTTGGGTCAGGATGGTGCGGTTATTTACAACCGTTCAACTGACGGTGGTCAGAACTGGGATGGATGGATTGTTCCTGATGGACTCGGCCCTGACTATTACCTTGCTTTTGGTGGTGATGGCTACAGTTTCTGCATCGGAAACGGTTCAAACCTTGCTTTCACAATCTGCGACAATGGATGCGACCTGTTGGTTTACACATCTGCTGACGATGGTGCAACATGGGTAAAACATGTAGCATGGGAACATCCTTATCCTTTCTTTGCAGCTACAATGACAACCCCGAGATTTATCTGCCCTGATGGCTCAGCCCACGGTGTAGTTGACAATGCCGGTGTAGTTCACCTTGCTTTCGGTATCAATGCTGCCATCAGTGATGGTGCTGCCATTTCATGGTACCCGTGGCAGGACGGTGTTGGTTACTGGAATACCACCATGGCTACAATGGATACAACCACAATCAACCCCGATACACTCTGGAATCATGACAAACTCATCGGATGGATGCAGGATGTTAATGGTGATGGCGAACTCACACTGGTATCAGCCGGTGGTGGTTACTCACTCTATTATTTAAGTCCAACCAGTATGCCGCAGATGATTTTCAGTGAAGACGGTGCTGTTTTGTATGCAGTTTTCTGTAGCGTAACCGAAACCTTCAACAATGGTGTTCAGGATTACAGACACATCTGGGTAAGAGCTTCTTATGATCAGGGACAGACATGGGGCGATTTTATTGACCTCACAGGTGATATTTTCCACATTTTTGATGAATGTGTATTCCCATCCATTTCCCCAACACTCGATGGTGGTTTACCCGCATTCCTGTATCAACGTGATGCTGAGCCGGGTCTTTGCGTTCGCGGAGATTTAGACCCAGGTACTGTTAATACAATGACATGGAATACTGTTGATAATTTTGTTGGTGTAAATGAAAACATTGCAAAATCACTCACTGTTAGCCAGAACCAACCAAACCCGGCCAACGGAAGTACAAAAATTGGTATCACAACAACCAAAGTTGCTGATCTCCGCATTGAACTTTCAAACCTTGCCGGACAGACTGTTATGACCATCAATCAGGGCAAAGCCAACGCCGGAACCCACCTTGTTGACATCAACACTGCTGATCTGAAAGCCGGTATCTATTTCTATACTGTATACGCCAATGGCGAAAAAGCTACACGCAAAATGATTGTTCAGTAACAATCTTTTAGTACTACTACAGAAAAGGGGGCCTTAGGGCTCCCTTTTTTTGTTTTGTTTTATTGTTACATTTATTATCTTTGCACTTACGCATTCAGTTTCTATAATTCGTTCACATTTTTATAAACCTTAAAATCATCAATTATGAGAAAACTTTTACTTTTTGCGCTTTCGCTTGGAATAAGCTTTTCGTTGATAGCCCAGCAAAGGACTGCCAATCAGAAGGCTTTGCGCAATGCCGCCATCAAAACCGAATTTCAACGGCCTGTCAGGGACATCAGCACTGAGGCCGCTCTGCCAGTAAATCCCGGACTGAAAAGCACCGTAGCTATTACAGAAGAAACCATTGGTGTGACCCGTTATGACCTTCAGTCAAACGCAGGTGTGGGTAATCGCTTTTACAGATATCCTGATGGCCGCATGAATTTTGTTTGGACTTATGGAATGACTGAAACATCATTTCCTGAAAGAGGTACCGGTTATAACATGAATGATGGTACCGCATGGGCAACAGCTCCTACTGCCCGTGTTGAAACAATCCGCACAGGCTGGCCAAGTTATACACCTGCCGGAGCCGGTGAACTCATCGCAACACATTATGCTGATGCTATGCATGTTTCAAAACGTTCAACCTGGGGAACAGGTGCCTGGACCGAAACAAATCTCAGCGGCCCTGCTGAAGCCCCTGCACTGTCATGGCCAAGAGCCGTATCTTCAGGCACTGACAATGCAAATGTGCACATCGTTGCAAATTCTTACGATCCATATCTTGGCCAGAGTTCAGCCATCTTATATTGGAACTCTACCAATGGCGGCGATAACTGGGATACACAGAATGAGGTTTTCCCCGGAACCGGTGCCGATTTTTATACCGAAATTGGAGCTGACCAATACATATGGGCTTCAAAAGGTGATGTTGTGGCATTGTTATGTTATGGTGCATGGCACGATCTTTTTATAATGAAATCAACTGATAATGGTCAGAACTGGACCAAAACAGTTATTTGGGAACATCCTTACCCTTTCTTTGATTTCGAGGTTACACTTACGGATACTTTTTATTGCGTTGATAATAGTGCTGCTATTACCCTCGACAACAACGGAATGGCCCATGTGGTTTTTGGAATCAACCGTGTTTTACATGATGTTACAGGAACAACCTATAGTTATTTCCCTTATGTGGATGGTATAGGCTACTGGAACGAAAACCGCGCAACTTTTTCAAACAATCTGCATGCCTTGGATCCATACGGACATCCCGAATCAGAACTTGTTGACAATGTCAGTCTGATTGGCTGGACTCAGGATGTAAATGCCAATGGTACAATCGATTTCATTGCTCAGCCTTTATCATACCGCGCTTTAGGAGTTTCAACCATGCCCACCATTTATGTTGATGAACTCGGGCTTATTTTTGTTGGATGGTCATCAACTACCGAATCATTCGACAACGGTGCTGTAAATTACAAACATATCTGGATGCGTGGTTCATCTGACAATGGAGATAGCTGGGGTGAATTTAAAGACCTGATGGCTGGGATATTCCACGTGTTTGATGAAGGAATTTACCCACAGTTGGCTAATGGCTCTGATGATAATGTTTACCTGGCTTACAATATCGACAATGAGCCCGGACTTGCACTGGATTCAGATCATGGCTATGTTGATAACAACCAGGTTGTTGCTACCGTTTCAAAAGATGAACTTATTTTCAACATTGGTATTAATAAGAATGAAGCAAACAATTTCAGTGTTTCACAAAACTATCCAAACCCGGCTACCGGAAATACCATGATTGAAGTGAAACTGAATTCACGTTCAACCCTTAATGTGGAAGTTACCACCCTGATTGGCCAGAAGGTGCTTGAGGTGAACAGGGGCGAAGTAGCTGCCGGAACTCATATGATCAGCCTGAATGTGAATGGTCTGCAGAGCGGTGTGTATTTATATACTGTTTACACCTCCAATGGCAAGGTTACCAATAAAATGACTATCAAATAAGTTGGATAACTTTAAAAACCAAATTACTCTGCGATAAGCAGTTATAATTTAATGATGATGAAACCCGGGCTTTTATGTCCGGGTTTTTCTTTGGTTAAACACTATATTACATTGTGGGTAAACATAACATGTCTGAAGAATTGTTAACCACTTGTTAAGAACCGATGTAAAACAAGCAAAAATGTCGATGTTTGCATAACTATATGTGATAAACACTTTGAACATTTTCATACGGAAAAGGTTCTTATTAAGCATGAAAACATTTGTCTCGTATTGCATGTGTTTTCAATAGACTAATTTACACTTACTATTCAATATATTGAAACCATGACAAGTCAGAATTCACTTTTTTGCGGCGATTGCTCTTGTAAGGCCGGTATTTTTAAGGCTTTACCCGATGCAGAATTTGAGCTGATCTGTAAAAACAGGTTTGAGGTTAAATTCAATGCCGGTGAAATAATTTTTAAACAAGGATCATCGCTCACACATCTTGTTTGTATTACTTCAGGGTTGGGCAAAATATATTTTGAAGGAATAGAAAAGAAAAATCTGATTCTCAGACTTGCAAAGGCTTCTGAACTTATCGGAGGGCCGGGAATGTTTGTTGATGCCCGTCATTATTATTCGCTTGGGGCTGTTGAGGAAACATCGGTTTGCCTGATTGACATAGCATGTTACCGCGAAGCCGTCTTTAAAAATAAAACATTGGCTTTTGAGGTGATGAAGCGTGAGAGCCAGCACCGGATTGAATTGTATGAAAAGCTGGTAAACCTTACGCAGAAGCAGATGCCCGGCCGTATTGCCGAAGCTTTGCTTTACCTTTCACGTGAAATTTACAATGGACCCAAATTCAGTTGTACACTTTCAAGGCAGGAACTTGCCGACCTTACAGCCATGTCAAAAGAGAGTTCAATACGCATTCTGAAAGATTTCAGGGATGAAAACTACATCAGACTCGAAGGCAATGATTTTGAACTTCTTGATGTACCAGCACTTGAAAACATCAGCCATTTCGGTTGATTTATTAACTGCCTTGCAATAAAGAAATTACTCACATTCACCTGACCGTAATAGCTATTGATATTTGTCAATGAGTCTCTGATATTAATCATCTCAGTTTCGTACAAATGTCAGTATCTACATCTGTTTTTATATTAATGTTTGGCGTAACATTGCATCAGAAAACTAATGTTCATTTAAACCTAACAAACATGAAAAAAACCAGATTTATCCTCGGAATGATTGCACTGTTTATCAGTTGCTCAGTATTCTTTGCAGCTTGTACCAAAGAAGGTCCTGCAGGCAAAGACGGCGTTAACGGCAAAGATGGCGTTAATGGCGAAGCCGGTATCAACGGACAGGATGGCACAACTACCTGTGTTGAATGCCACGATAACACCCAGGCATTATTTGCCAGAGAAACCCAATGGGCTGCTTCAACTCACGCCACCGGCGGAACATTCTTTGAAAACCGTGCTGTCTGCTCAAGGTGTCATACCAGCCAGGGTTTTCTCGAACAAATGACAACCGATACCGTATTGGTTGATATTCAGAATCCCAATCCTATTAACTGTTACTCCTGCCACGCTATTCACAAAACCTACACAACTGCTGACCTGGCTTTAACAACAATTGCCCCGGTTACCACACTCGTGAATGGTACTGTGGTTGATTTTGGTAAAGGTAACCTTTGTGCCAATTGCCATCAGGGTCGCAAAATCACAAATCCTGCAGTTGTTGGCGGTCCGGATGTAGTACTTACTTCAACCCGCTACGGAATGCACCATGGCCCTCAGGCTAACATCATTGGTGGTGTTGGAGCAGGCTTATTTGAAGTTGGAACCGGTTACCAGAATTCAATGCACACCACCCTTGTAACTGACGGTTGCGTTACCTGTCATATGAGTGCTGCTGTTGGAAACCTCACCGGTGGACATACCATGATGATTGGCAATGAAGAAGAAGGCGACAACTTCAGCGGTTGTTCTGCTTCTGACTGCCATGTTGATGCTGCCACACTGGCAACTGATGTGGAAACCCTGCAGACAGAGGTTACCACCTTACTTGATGAACTTAAATTAAAACTCGACGCTGCAGGTATAACAAAAGCCGGAAGCACTTCAGTTGTTAAAGGTACATATCCTGCAAATGTAGCCGGTGGTTACATCAATTACATGGCTGTTCTGGAAGACAAGAGTTTTGGAGTTCACAATCCTAAATTTATTAAAAAACTTTTACAGAATACCATCGCTGGTATTAACTAATAAGTCTTGAAATTAAAAAAAGGCTTCCTTAACAACGAAGCCTTTTTTTATGTAAATTTACACTTGAAAGCTTTAATCGTTTTTAGCAGGTCTTCATCTGCAAATCGACAAAAAGTAAACCTTTTACATGTTTTACAAACAATAATATTATGAAAACTAAACAGTTATTTTTGATGTTTGCAGGTTTAACGCTGCTTTTTCTGCTGTCGGCCTGTGAATACGATTGGGTAGAACCTGAAAAAATTCCGCTAGACCCGGGTGATACTTTGGGAAACGTAGACACCATCAGCTACGCATTAAAAATCCAGCCCATCTGGGATCAGGGTTGCAATGTATCAGGATGTCATTCAAACAGTGGGTTTGCACCGAATTTGATTGCAAGTAAGTCCTATGGCGAATTAATCAATGGTGGTTATGTCAATACCGGCACCCCGACAGAAAGCTCAATCTACAAAGTGATGAAAACCGGTAGTATGTCATCATACAGCACCAGCACCAAAAATGCACTGGTTTTGAAATGGATACAACAAGGAGCTAAAAATAACTAAGGCGTTAAACTTAATACTGAAAAAATGAAAAAGATACTCATTTTCAGCCTCATTTTACTGATGGCTAGCTTTGCAACCAAAGCACAGGAAGAAAACGCTGACACCCAAAGTCAACCAGTACGCACACCATTTGAAGGTGGTTTGCTGATTGACAATCAAACTGGTGTAATTCCCACTGCAAAAACACTGGAAATGATCATTCAACACCGGTTTGGAACTACTGAAAACGGATTGACCGATCTTTATGGTATTTATGCGCCCGGGGCCAATGTCAGGATTGGTTTTAACTACAGTCTGCGCGATAATCTGATGATTGGTTTTGGTACGACCAAAAACAAAAAAATGCAGGATTTTCAGGCTAAATATAATATTTTTCAACAGACCCGTGATAATAAATTCCCTGTTGCTCTAACGCTTTATGGTAACATGGCAATTGATTGCCGCAATGAAACCGTTTTTGGAACTGCCTACAAATTCAGCAATCGTTTCTCGTATTTCAGCCAGTTGATTATTGGCCGCAAAATTAACGATATGTTCAGCGTACAGGTATCTCCCGGTTTTACCCATTATAACTCTGCAGATACTCTCAGCGATCATGATAAAATTTCCGTTTCATTTGCCGGAAGGATAAAAGTTAGCCCTCAATCATCTATTATGCTGCAGTGCGATCTTCCGCTTGAGATTAAAGGAATTTCAGAACATACAACATTTACTGACCCCTCAAAACCAAATTTTGCTATTGCCTGGGAAATTTCTACCAGCACGCATAGTTTCCAGATGTATCTTGGCACGGCAGTTGGTATCGTTCCGCAGGAAATCATGATGAACAATCAGAATGATTTCTTTGGAAATCAAATGATGATTGGCTTTACAGTCACACGTTTGTGGAGTTTCTAATTGTTTTATTTTTTATTAACCTAATACTTATTTTACTATGAAAAACCTAATTGTTTTCGCACTCACAGTTTTGTTTGTGGGAGCTATGGCTCTTTCTTCACAGGCTCAGGATCAGAAAAAAGCAGGCCCCTGGAAGACACCTGACAAATACATGAAGATGAAAAACCCTTCCAAAGCTGGTGATGCAGAAGTTCTGAAAATCGGCAAAACCCTTTATGCCAAACATTGCAAATCATGTCATGGCAATGCAGGTCAGGGCGACGGACCAAAAGCCAAACAGCTTAAAACCTTCCCTGGCGATTTTAAATCAAAAGAATTTAAAGCTATTGTAGACGGCGATTTATATTACCGTTCCATTGTTGGCCGCGATGAAATGCCGAGTTTTGAAAAAAAACTTACTACAGCCGAAGATCAATGGGCTGTTGTAAACTACATTAAGTCTTTGTAAGACTTTTTTTCCGATTTGATGAGACGGTCCCATGGGCCGTCTTTTTTTTTGCTGAACACTTCTCTTTGGTAGCGAAATTAAACAGAGCGAAGAATCATACAATAAAATTTAATTTTTTTTTGGAAAATAATGAAAAAACGCAATTTTTTTGCTTTTATATCTATAAATATAACTATCTTTATATGGTCAATATAATTCATCACTCATTTAATTACATTAACCATGAAAACCTCCAGAACTTTCTACAACTGGCTGAGCCTTACTGGCTTCATTCTGGTTGCTAACAGTTTGATTCTCATTTTAATCCTGTTTTTGTTTTCGGTTTTTTCGGCACAAAGCAACTCATATTTAGGCTTGTATATTTATATTATTCTGCCTGGGTTTCTTGTGATCGGATTGCTTCTTATTCCATTAGGCATTTTTTTTAGTATTCGCAAGAAAAAAGTTGCAAGCCAAAACGAAGGCCCCTGGCCTGTGATAGATCTCAATCAAAGACAAACCAGGGCTACAATTGTGAAAATTTTCATGATCACCATGTTTTTTCTTGTGGCCTCGGCAATGGGAAGTTACCAGGCCTTTCAATATACTGAATCTGTTGAGTTTTGCGGTAAACTGTGTCATCAGGTCATGGAGCCGGAGTATACAACTTACCAGCATTCAGCACATGCCAAAGTAACTTGCGTTGAATGTCATGTGGGTGAGGGTGCTGACTGGTATGTAAAATCCAAACTTTCAGGTTTATATCAGGTGTATTCTGTGTGTTTTAAGAAATATTCACGACCGATTGCTACACCTCTTCAAAGCCTGAGACCTGCACGTGAAACATGTGAACGCTGCCATTGGCCAGAAAAATTTTATTCCAGAAAACTCCGTAGTCAGCGCTCCTATCTTGCTGATTCACTGAATACAGAGTGGAATGTTTCATTGCTGATGAAAATTGGCCCGGAGTTCAGCCCGATGGGTCTCACCGAAGTTATTCACTGGCATATCAATAAAGACTTCAAGATTGAATATATAGCATGCAGTGCTGACCGTGAAAGCATTCCCTGGGTAAAACTTACAAATCTGAAAACAGGAGAAATAAAAACATTTATGGATACTGAGAATCCTTTGGATCAGAAGGCCATTGATACGATGGAAGTGCGTGGTATGGACTGTATGGATTGTCATAACCGGCCATCGCATTTATACAAATCGGCTCCTGACTATATTGACAATGCCCTCATCTCAGGTTTATTTTCGAAGGATATTCCGTTCATTAAAAAAGCAGCAATGGAAGCTTTAAAGGTTCCGTTTACAGATAAAGATACTGCCATGCAGCAAATTAACGACATTGTTAATAATTTTTACAAGGACAAGCATCCTGAAGTATTGAATGAAAAAGAAACCGGCCGGATAAAAAAGGCAATTGCTGCCATTCAGGGTGAATATAATTTAAATGCGTTCCCTTACATGAAAGCTGATGCAACCCAATACCTTAATCATATAGGTCATCTGGAATCGGATGGTTGCTTCCGGTGTCATTCTGACAGGCATAAGACAGCAAAAGGAGAGACCATTTCACGTAATTGTGACCTGTGCCATACAATTGTTGCCCAAGGTCCTACCGGTAAAATCAATTCAACTCCAATCAACAGTACCATGGAGTTCGAACATCCTACTGATATTGAAGGTGAATGGAAAGTTTCATTTTGTACTGACTGTCATCGAGTACTATATGATTAGACAACGCTAATTTTTTACCATTATGAAAGTTCTACTTACCGGCAGCACGGGATATATTGGAAAAAGACTGCTTCAGTCGTTGCTAGAGCAAGGTCATGAGGTATTCTGTATGGTCCGCAATCTTGAACGTTTAATGACGGCAGAACAATCACTTACAGGGTTTAAAGGTATTGAAGTTGATCTTTTAAATCCGGTACCGGTTAAACACAATTCGTTGGAGATTGATGTTGCCTTCTACCTGATCCATTCGATGTCGACCTCCATTGGGGAGTTTATGGAAGAGGAAGCCCGGTCAGCAGGTAATTTTGCAAACTTCATCCAGCAAACTGCTTGTAAACAAGTTATTTATCTCAGTGGTATTTCAAATTCCAAAAAACTTTCGAGGCATTTGCAATCACGCAGAAATGTAGAGGATATTCTGAGAAATTCAGGAATACATCTTACAGTGCTCAGGGCGGGAATTATTGTTGGCAGTGGAAGTGCTTCGTTTGAGATTATCAGGGATCTTATGGAAAAGATGCCATTGGTGATTGCCCCTTTGTGGGTAAAAACGTTATGTCAACCTGTTGCGATCGGAAATGTAATAAAATATCTGACCGGCTGTATGCTTCATAAATCTACCTATGATCAGGTTTTTGATATTGGGGGTGCCGAAATACTGTCATATAAAAACATGCTTCTTCAATACGCTGAGGTCAGAGGATTAAAACGGAGGATATGGATTGTACCATTTATCAGCCCGAGAATATCATCCTACTGGCTGTATTTTGTTACGTCAACTTCATATTATCTTGCTGTTAATCTGGTAAATAGCATGAAAGTTGAAGTAGTGTGCAACGATACAAGGCTAAAAGACATTCTTAACATTACACCTTTAACCTATAAAGAAGCTTGCTCCAGAGCGCTCGAACGTATCAACCTTGATACTGTTCAGTCAAGCTGGACCGACGCCGTTTCGATGAAAAAGCCGGGAAAGCTGTTTCAGCACCTTGATGTACCACTATTTGGGGTATTACGCGACAGGAGAAGGCTATTTATAAAAGGTGATCCCAATCGTGTATTGAATAAAGTATTTTCAATAGGCGGTGAAACCGGGTGGTATTATGCCAACTGGATATGGCAGATAAGAGGTGTGATGGATAAAATGGTCGGTGGCGTAGGACTCAGGAGAGGAAGACGCAATGCTTCGGAGCTAAATCCGGGTGATTCACTTGATTTCTGGCGCGTGTTGATTGCCGATAAAATAAACATGCGTTTATTGCTTTTTGCCGAAATGAAAGTACCCGGTGAAGCCTGGCTTGATTTCCGGATCCTGAAAAAGAATGATGGTTATTATTTATACCAGACTGCCACTTTTATGCCCAAAGGCTTAAGTGGAAGATTGTACTGGTTCCTTCTGTTACCCATACACCTGCTGATGTTTCAGGGTATGATCAGAAATTTAATTAAATGAAATAAAAATAAAATTGTTTTCGGGTTTTATTACCAGAATTAAACTTATCAAGCATGGAACTATTGGAAATTACCCCCGCCTTATACAAAGAAAGCCCTCTGATGCTTATTTCAATATTGCTTTTTGTTGGATTGATGCTCTATTTTCTTATTAAATTTTTCTCATTTTTTTTCGATTTTATTCAGGCAAAGGGTTGCCTGACGGTTGGACTGATATCTCTTGTAGGGCTGCCGGGTATTATTGTACTGAGTATAGTAGCCGGGTATACGATTACCTCAGCATTGTTAATTCTTGCTGCAGTGATTGGACTGGCAACAGGCTATATTGCACGTGATTCTGAAGGCACTGTAGGAAAATTCGGACTTTTTATCATGATTGTTTCAGCCATGACCCTGATTCTGGCCCTATTCATTTCGAAATTACAAGGATTGTTTTGACAATCAGTTAATCAATGATATACAAGCCGAATAAGTCAAACAAAAATTTCAATGGCAATCTGTATTAATCTACCCAATAAATTTGCAAAAAAGAAAGAAGCCCGTAAAACATTGCGGGCTTCTTTTATTCAGTAGTTCCGGTAAATATTATGAGCCGGATTTTACTATTTTATCACCTTCCTTCTTGATAAAGAAAAGTTGAATAATTGCATATATATAATGTGACCAAACACCAATCAGCAATATTGTCAGGGTAACTATCATCCACACAGGTGCTCCCTTGGTCCAAAGCTGACGGGTATTATCAGTATAATTGCTTCTGTGCTGACCCCATTGTGCAGTTTCTGTAGCTTCAATAGTGCCGAAATCAGCATTGTCTTCGATGCGCGCAAAAATCCTGAGGTTTCCATGTTCATCACCCCGCAGGTCGGACGGGAAGTCAAAACTACAGGTTCCATTGTCAACTGTTGCATCACCAATTTTAAGTTTGCTGAACATTCCTGCCACATAAAATACTACATCAGCTTCTTTAACAGGAACTTGTTCTCCATTTGCATCCGTTTCATTTACGGTCAGCATAATTGATTTTGTTGAGTCCTGTTCAATGAGTTCCATTTTCAGGTTCAGATCGCGTAGCTTTACAGATGCTTCTGATGCGGACATTGCCGGTGTTTCTGCAAAGACTGCGCTAAGGTTCATAACCCCTGATTTATCTTTAAGATATTTTTGACCAGGCTGTGCAACAAAAACAGTGACTCCGTTTTCATTGGTTAATGATTTTCCTATCAGGATTTTATCGGGACCATTTGATGAATAAAATTGCACTTCGCCCTGATAAACCGGGAATTCACCGCTATCACCTGATGCAGTAAGTGTCACAGAAAATGAGCGACTTCCTTCACCTGACTTCAGGGTTGTCATTTCGATGGAAGTTGTATAACTGCCAGAATTTTGGGCCGCAATATAAACTAATGGCAAAATACTGAAAATGAGTACCATAAACCATTTGGCAGGTGTTATAGTCTGTATTTGGTTTTTCATAACTATGGGATTATTTGTTTGAAAAATTAGTCATCATTGCATCTGATTCATGATTTTCAGCTTCAAATTCTGCATCAACTACCTCAGAAACGGGGATAATAGGAACCAACTTTGAAGCAATTGTGAAAAACAAACAAAAGGAAGCAATACCACCCAGCGATAAAACCCATTCTATCCAGGTAGCTTTATAAAAAATGTATTCAATACGGGTATCCTGAATAGGCAAATAGGGTGTTTCGAGTGTTGGAACAACTATCAGATAACGGTTCATCCAAAGCGCCAGGACTGCAATAACCGCCGAAATGGTAATTGTATTGATGGTTCTGAATTTGGGAATTCCCATGATGATGATGGGGATGAGTGTTCCTGCATAATTAGAAAAAACAAATTCCCAGAAATACCTGGTAAAAAGTGTATGAATGAGTTGATCGTCGAGCCGTTTAGCTCCATACCATTTTGTAAGATATTCACTGAATGTAAAATAAGCAAAAAACATGGCCAGAACCATCATGATTACACCAACGCCTACGAAGTGTTTTTTGGTGATATATGCCTCAAGGTGATACACTGACCTGAAAACGCGCATGACAAGAATCATAACGCCGGCACCTGAAAAAACTGCAGCAATTACAAAATAGGGTCCAAAGATAGTGCTGTGCCAACCCGGCTGAAGTGTTACACTAAAAATCCATGCCAACACTGAGTACACAATAATTGCAATTGCAATAATCATCGCTGACATAATATTGGTAACTCTTTTAATTCTGGCCTTTTGCTGTGGTGTATCATAATAACCAAGCGCTAAAAATGTATACAATTTTACTCTCCATACCGGAAGATTGAGATTAACAGCGGAGTCACGCAACAGGGCAAGATCGCGGATGAAAGATAACCAAAGGTAAATTACGCAACCAAACAAGTCAGTCGTAATTGCAATAACGTCCCAGGTGATGGGAGATTGTATCCTTGGGTACATAAACAGGAAAGGCAGCCTGTCTAAACGCCCGATACACAGCAAGATATATAATGGACCAATGCATAGTGCAATGATTGTAATCAATTCTCCGATCCTCAGAATAGGTCCACGCCAGGGAGTTTTAAAAAGATGCATAGTTCCGGAAATTAAAGCGCCGGCATAACTCACACCCATAAAAAATATGAAATTTACGATGTATACACCCCAGACAACATTGTCACGCATTCCGGTTATTATGTGACCATCAACAATTTGCAGGATTAAGGCAAATATACCGAGACCCACTAGGCCGATTAACAACGCCATCCAGGCTTTGCCCAGAAGACTCGTTTTAAGCAATTGAGGAGCAAACTCTTTTAAAAGGTTTTGTTTTCGTGATATTGCATCCATAATTTATAAGTTTAGAGTTATTTGGGTTATTTTTTGTTTTTCATGAAGGGCACATTGTTATACCTGTTCAAAACTTCTTCTTCCTGGTCTTTTAAACCGCGTTCAACAGGGAATTGCCTGTTTACAGGTGGCAAATAGAAAACGCTGGGTTTGGTGCCCAGGTCTTCAAGGTGCCGGTATCCACTCCTGCTCGCTATAATTTCTGAAAATTTAATAGTTTCATCACCATTGGTTACAATGTCTTCAAGCATATCCCCAAAATAAATAACGCCCATCGGGCACGAAGATACACAATGCGGGAGTTTTCCTTCACGGGCGAGGTCAGGACAGAAATCACACTTGCTCACGGTTCCCTCCACCGCAGGTACGCTTGTTTCAGGTGAATAGGGTTGTTTTATATCCATTTCGGGATAGTGTGTCCAGTTAAACTGGCGCGCAGAATACGGGCAGGCGGTCATGCAGAACTTACAGCCAATACAGCGCTCATTGTCAATCAATACGATACCATCACTACGTTTATAGGTAGCTCCAACCGGGCAAACGCTCACACACTGGGGTTTATCGCAATGATAACAGGGTTTTGGGAACCAATAAGGTGCTGTTTCTTCAGAATCCTGCATGAGAAATACTTTCATAAACTCCTGATGAGCTGGCAGATGATGCCCCTTTTGGCATTTTGTAACGCATTCTCTTGCATTCTTGCATTTTGCAAGATCTATAACCATGACAAATTTCCTGTGTGGAATTCCTTCATGTGAAGCTTCTGGTGAAATAACTTGCTGGCCTTTGGCTGGATAAACATTTGCTTTGTCGACTTCCACCAGTTTGCCATCCGGGGTAAGCAACTTAATTTTTTCTCCTACAGGAGTTTCTTCAGCCTGAGTAAATTTGGAAATTAAAGAAGCACCGGCCAAAGCTGATACACCGGAAATAAGCCCAAGTTTTAAAAATTTTCTGCGATCAGCACCTGACGATTTAGGATTTTCGTTTTCCATAATATGATTGTTTATAATTAATTACAATTAAATATCTACATGTGTAAAGTTAAAAAATTAACTGCAGTTGTCGCTGCAGTTAATTCAGTTTATTTGTTAATGCCCCTCAGTATCGTGGTAACCAGTGATAATGGATTTAAAATTGCTTAACGGAGAAGAACCGATTGTGCAAAAATACAGATGAACAAATAAGAAAATGGAGATAAAGAAACCTGCAATTACATGAATGATAGCGGTTAGAAAAATTCCACCAATACCGAGAAATCTGGTAGGAACCACACCGGGAAAAAGTAATCCCAACCCTGTTATAATTACCAGAGGTACAAACACAAACATGATTGCAAAATATGCGGTATACTGCAAAGGATTAAACTTGTTTGTAACTGAAACCGGGAAAGGTGGCTGCTCACCTTTAAATAAGCCTAAAGTATAGTATTTGAATTGAGTTATATTTCTGTTTATCAAACCCTTAAACTGAAGTCTATAATGGCGGATGTTTCCGGAAACAATATTGCCTATGATAAATATCAGGTAACTGATTGACAGCAAAATACCAGCGGTATTGTGTACTTCAACGGCTACTGCAAAATTGATAAAAGGTATATTTGGATCTGAATACTGCAGGCTGATTCCTGTGATAATCATACATATAATAAGCACGGCATTCATCAAATGCCAAACTCTGATTACAGCCGGATAGAGGTATATTTTTCCTGACATAGTATTATTTCTTTTTTATGATTCTAAAGGTTGTATGAATTAAAATACCGATAATGACCAAACAGAACATACCGATACTGAGTACATTCAGATAAAAATTCCTGTTTGCCCCGATAACGTATGCTTCGTTTAAAATTACGCCGTTTACGTATCCCAGAGAATTTCTTTTTTCTTTTGTCTGAAAGCGGTACAATGACGACATAAGAATAGAGTTTTGGGAATGGCACTCAACGCAGCGCTTTACAGCTTTGGCTTTTGGCTGGATATTGTGTGCAACCAGAATGGTGTCGTTTACCCTTGCATGGCATTCAATACATCTTACGTTCTGAAAATGGAGTGCCTGATTGGGAAGCCATTCATGCTTTTGAAGGATGTTGGGATTAGTTTTATCACTAATTAACTGATATTTATCAATATCTGCATGGCAACTCAGGCAGATACTATTATCATATGCAATTACATTTTTTACAGTGGAATCGGTACGGGCGCTAATTTTATAAGTATGTGGATTGTGGCACATCCAGCATGTAAATTCATCGCTGTGTTTGCTGGAATGCACACTTTTACTGAATTCGTCGGCAATTTTCTCGAAATTGTATTTTGCTGTCTGTTCATCGCCTTCATGACAATCCATACAGGTAGATTTGGGCTCAAACCTTAATTCGCCTTTGTGCGGAAATACTTTATAATCTTCGGGATGACAGTCGATACATTTAAAAGTCTTGTGATTTGACATGTAGAATTGCGAAGAAGGAACCCGATAACCATCGCACATTTTATGCTTTTCAGCCATCCCAGAAACGGGATTCTGCAATGTAAACCGTGTATTTGAATGACAGTCAAGGCATACCATATTTTCAACCATATTCAGGTTATCTTTTAACTGCGGTTGATTGGTGTTCTCAGTCACAGGTGGATTGCCCTCTTCGGTTGCGCTGAGTTGAATTGCACAAAAAAGAAATCCTGCCACCATGAATAAACCCAGAGGAATTCTGAATCGCTTAATAAAAAATTTAATCATAGACAAATTTGTAAAATTATTATATATATAACATCTGTTTATTTCGAGTAGAATTGTGCAGCGATAAAGCAACCGTGAAAATAAAAAAATGATATCTGATACAAATTATAAACTTGTAACAGATATAACAAGCTCATTTACAGAACAATAAAAAGTTTTAAAATATGTTCAAATGCAAGTATAAAGATGTGATTTTATATCAATGCTTTCCTGACCTCCACACTGATATAAATCAACATTGTGTTGATATTTATCAAAATAATAAGGCAATGTAACTTTGAAGAGTTTGTAATTGAATATGCAGGTGCATTCAGGCAATGCCACTTGAGTTTTTGCATCAGCAATCCAACAGACTTTGCCAGATTTGTAATCTTTGAACAAATAAAAAATATGTACTTTTGTGCATCTTAAAATAATATGCTGTACAAAGAAATTAAATATTTGATTTTAAAGGATTTCTCACTTGAATTAAAGCAAAAATATGCTTTAAACGGGATTCTTTTGTATGTTTTGTCGACTGTTTTTGTATCGTATCTTTCTTTTGAACGAATCATTGACAGCCGGACATGGAATGCTCTTTTCTGGATTATCATGCTTTTTTCGGCTGTTAATGCAGTGTCGAAGAGTTTTGTACAGGAAAGTCAG
>CAZKCK010000013.1:0-42315 GCA_964550695.1 uncultured Bacteroidales bacterium
TTCATATTTAGTGATCTATGATTTTTGGTCTGCCGTTTGTTAACTAATAGGTTCTGGAAATTGACAAATTTTTTCCTTTTCATATTAACTACTGTAATACAAACTGTTATGAAAAGTATTTCAACATATAAGTTCACACTGATTCTGGTTCTTGTCCTTTTTGGGACTTTATCCGCATTTTCACAAAAACAGGATACCGTGGCTTCGGGATCATTCTGGAAGAACTGGAAGGTGGAACTGAACAGCGGAACGATGTTTTTTTATGGTGACATCGCAGAAAACAAGGTCATTCCATATCCCCGCGACTGGAGCCTGGGTTATGGCGTCTCACTTACCAAATTTATCGCACCAAACTGGGGGATCAGGGCCAATTTCCTGAACGGAAATCTTTCAGGACAAAAAAAATCAACAAATAGTTATTTCCAGACCTCCGTAATGGAGGGAAGTCTGCAAGCGACCTACAATGTGGCATCGCTTTTCTGGAATCCGGCAATTGATTACAGGTACAGGCTGTATGGTATTTTGGGTGGCGGATTTGTAAACTATTCCGCTGAACGGTTTGAGGAGGGTACAGGAAACAAATTACCCAATCAGACCGAAGATCCGCTCAATACAAATGGCAGAACCACCGAAGGCAACCTGAGTGCCGGCCTGGGTGCTGATTTTAACCTTACTGACGACCTGCATCTGGTGGTCGAAACTTCATTTTTCGGGCTGAACTCTGACAATCTTGACGGATATATTGGCAGCACCGGTAAAAAAGATGTGTTTCAATATACCTCGCTTGGTTTTGGTTACACATTTGATTTTAAATCAGATAAGCCCCGTACTGTAAACACAAAAACCGATCATTCCACATCTTGGAAAAAGCTCAGGGCTTTTGAAGCCATGAATACCGATAAGCGTGAGTCAACCGAAATAGTTTCACAGAACCTGGATGAATCGGTAGCCGCAAAAATGGTGGATGTAGTTTGCTGGATTCCTTCAGAAATCAGAGACAATGAAGCGTTTCCGATTACATTCGAAATAATTAAAAAAGACCTGAAGGGTAAAGCTGAGATCAAGATTGTGCTGCCAGATTTTTATTCGGCCATTGAGCAGGATATTCCGGATGCTGTTTTTGTACCGCTGAACCAGAATGTTACGATAAAACTGAATAAACTTCCCGAAACCCAGGAGGTGCCCCTGCAATTCAAAATCAAATCAAACAAGGCACCTGCCGGCAACTATACCATTTATATCATGGGTAAAATAACCGATGAGCAGGGGAAACAATACAAATTCAGCACGATAACTACTTTTAAGCAATTGGCAAGAAATTAAGCGGTCATCTCGGAATTGTTACTGTAAAGGTTGATCCTTTATTTACTTTACTTTCAACCTGAATTGTACCACCGAGCAATTCAACCGATTTCTGCAGAATCGAGAGTCCGATGCCTGTACCCTCAAGGTTCGTAACATTGTTGCCACGGTAAAATGCTTCAAATAAGTTTTGGAGGTTTTCTTCGGGGATGCCAATCCCCTGATCTTTCACGGTTATTTTAACTGCATCAGCATCAATGTAAACAAGCATTAAAACCGAAGTCTCGGGTTTTGAGTATTTGAATGCATTTGAAAGCAGATTCCCGGTTATCTGCCTCAACAGTTTTATATCTGTTTCAATTTCAAGTGGAAAAGCATTGTGCTGGTAGTCGAAAAAATGATTTTTACCGATACCGATTTTAACTTCCTCCGATAAGTCCCTGAAAAACTCACCCGGACTCACCTTCTGCAGGTGGACTTCAATGTGCTTTGAATCAATTTTCTCGATCAGCAGAACATCATTCAGTAAATCAAGCAGATTATCAATCGATCGGTTAATAAGGTCAATGTGTCTGAAATTCTTTTCGGCTGGCATCTCCTTTTCAAGGTTCCTGCGTATGAGTTCTGCCGAACTTCTGATAGTGGTCATAGGAGTTCTGAATTCATGCGAAATGGTGGTAACGATATTTGATTTAAACTCATTCGCCTGTTTTTCTTTTTTCAGCGATATTTGCAGCTCATTTTCGTAGGTTTTTCGCATGCTGATTTCCTGCTCAAGCAGGATATTTTTTTCACGGAGTTCAAGGGTGCGGACCTCCACTTTATTCTCCAGATCCTGGTTGGCCTGTTGCAGGGCTTTTTCTGATTCCTTTCGTTGTGTGATGTCTCGGAACGTGATAATCAATCCTAAAAAACCATTTTCAGTATCAATTATTTCCGATATCGACTGACTGACTGGAATGCGGATGCCTGCTTCCGGAATGATGACAAAATCAGAATGATATAAGCCCGGGTTATTCCTGATAAGATCGAGTGTGATCAGTACCGGTTTGTCAGTCGATTCATCCCTGATGGTATAGATGTCAGCAAGTGGCTTTCCGTGGCAGCTTTCGGTGTCGTCGACCGAAAGTAAAACTGATGCAACCTTGTTGATAAATGAAATATTGCCTTCCTTATCCGTCGAAATGATGCCATCGCCAATACTTTGCAGCATCACTGACAGCAACTGCTCGTTTTCCCTGATTCTGTTCTCCATCTTGTGCCGGTATACCCCCATTTCAATCATGGTACGCAGGTATTCGCGGCTGAATGGTTTTAAAATATACCCGATCGGATCTGAACTGATAGCCCGCTGAACGATTGATTCTTCAGTATTTGCGGTCACATACAAAACAGGTATTTTAAACTCAGCCTTGATAATGCGTGCAGCTTCAATCCCGTCAATTTCACCCGGCATGTTGATATCCATTAGGATAATATCTGAAGCATGCTGCCTGACTAATTCAATGGCCCGTTTTCCATCGGCTGCCATCCCGGTTATTTCATAACCCATCCTTCTGAGCGTGATTTCCATCAGTTTTGCTGATGTAACGTCATCTTCAACAATTAGTATTCTAATGGCCATTTCAACTGGGGTTGGTATTGTATTTTATATCATCACAAAGTTACATGATTATAGCTGACAATTTTTTATATACTAACATAAAAGTTGCGGAATTATAAATATGAATCATTAATCCAATTTTTGGACTTTTTAATAAAGTTATTGCTGATTAATTCTTAGAATGGAAATTTTAAAATAATTGAATCATTTTTGTAACCTTTTTATAAATAATTTATAATGAATACTATAAAAACTTACATTTTCAGGTTTTTATATCGTATATTTGATCTTCTCATCGAATCCGTAACCTGTTGATTTTTTGGAATGCGGTTTGATATTTAGCAAAGTTCACAAAAATGGTTTATCATCATGTTGTATGCTACGCTTGTTTTTTATCTGAATTTGGTCAAACGATATTTTCTTTTGACGCTTTTTGTGCTGCTGTTTGCTTCGGTTGGCTTTTCACAGAAAAATTCAGTTAAAAACAATATAAAATCAGGTGACACACTGAGTCTGGATACCATTGCCAGGCAGGTTGAAGTATTTCTGAACGATCAGTTAAATCAGGCCATTTCTCCCCGTATCGTTACCGATTCTGCGTTGTTGCGTATGCTGTTTTCATCGGGTTATGGTGATGTGAATATGAATGATGCCTACCAGGCCCTGTATGAAACCAAAATCAAAGCGCTTAAGGGCGATGTTGGATTAAGGCTCGGGGGCGCTTATCAGGAAAACTTTAAACCCGGCTTTTCATCAGAAGAAGATGTGGCATACATGCGCAGGGTTTATGCAGGTGTTGAATGGGATGTGCTGAACAGTGGTCTTTTTGCGAACAGATCTAAAATCAAATCGTTGGAAAAGGATCTGGAAATTAATCAGCTCGAAGCTGAAAGAGTTTCAAAGGAGAACGATTACATGTTTTTATACAGCTATATCACTTATCTGTTTAAAAAACAAAAGGTTGAATTGCTGGCGCATCGCAGGGAAGTATTGAATGAACAGGTGCTTATTGGTCGTAAAATGTATTACCTGCGTGCAACGTCCTGGGAAAATTTACTGGAACTTCAAAGTAAAGCGCAGGAGGTTGAGGCACTCAGAAATAACAATCAGGTGTATTTCAACAAGCGGCTTAAATCGGGGATGCCGGAAATGTTTATGGACGACAACATGATTTATGATCATTTGCCGGTATTTGAAATTGACCCTGATAAAATGATAGAGCTATTTAATACCAGTGGAATTGATATCAGGATTCAGGAGCTGAGAAATCAAAAATATGAAGCTGAGTATTTCCGCTTTAATGATTACACGCTTAAACCCTTTGTCAGGTACAATATTCAGCAGGACGAGAATGCTGTGGTTAAAAAGTATGCTTCAGTAGGGCTCAGCGCAAGCATCCCTCTGAAACTCGGATCACGTATGAAGAATGAATTGGAAGCACAACGCAGAATCATTGAAAATGAGGAGGAAATCAAGCGTTTTGGCAGTGGAAATGAGATTTTAAATTATTACTATGAATACCAGTTTAAAAAAATGCAGTATATTTCTTTCCATTTTAAAAAACTGCTGATTGAAGAAAGACTGCGCAAAGAACTGGTAATGCGTGATTTTAATGATGAGGCATTCAGTCCGCTCAGGGCCTTGCAAATCCTTGATGAAAAATTCAGTATTGAGATTGAAATGGTTGATATTAAAAAGGATATGTATTTAAAAATGCTAAAGATTTATACTTATCTTGATGTAAAAGACCCGAATACGTTTATAAATGTTATCAATCCGGAAGAGTTGGGTATTCGTTACAAAGGCCATAGAAACCTTTACATCTGGTCAGAGATGTTTAATAAAATGGAAAACGAGCATCTGCTGGCTTTCCTCAGGAACAATGAAATAAAGGAAGTATTGCTTTCTCCGGGCCGTGAATTTAATAAGGAAAAAGTTTCTGACTTTGTTTACAAAGCATATGCCCAAAAAATTAAAGTTCATTTAATGATCGGTGAAAACAGCCTGTTAACCAATGATGCAGCAGCAGTTCTCAAACAACGGTTTGACCTTGTGAAAGGTTTGCCCCTCGAAGGTATTCACCTTGATGTGGAGCCCCAGGCACTTGATGATTACAAACAGAACCGGCAAGCTTACCATGATAAACTGGTGTCAGTATTGTCAGATGCCAAAACACTTTGCGTTGCTGAAAATTACAAACTTTCGGCTTCTGTTCCATTGTCATTTGAAATCAGCGAACTGAGCAGGATTTATGAGCTTTGTGATAAGGTATATTTAATGGCTTATGAACATCCTGATCTTGATTATATAAAACGCAAAACTGCTGATGCTATCTCGGTTTCTGCTGAAAAATCAATTATTGCCCTGAGTCCTTCTGATTTCAGTGACAGGCTTTCAATGGAGTTGTTTATCGAAAAAATGGTGCAGGAAATGGGTGTGCATCAAATCGCTATACATGACCTCCGCCGCCTCATCGAAATCGATAATCGTTCAATTCAAAAAGTAAATTAAGAAAATAAATTAATGAGCTATGAAACAGTTCAAATTTCAAAATAAAGGTAGCGTTATCAGAGGCATCAAGGAAGATAAGCCTAAAAAACGCACCAATTGGGACAGGATCGTTTATCTGGCAATTCTTATCCTAATGCTGGTAAGTCTGATCTTTTATGTGGTTCAGCGCAACATCTACGTATCGTCGTTGGGTGAAGTTATTACGGAACGTTTTGATGTGATGAATGCAGAAAATATTGAAATACTGCAATTTAATGTAAAGCAGTATGATACGGTTCAGAAAGGAGATACACTTTTTAAATACCGGGCTGATTTTAATGATGATAATAATGGCGGAGGTATAAGTCTGGCGCTCTCTGCCGGTACAACAGATAAAACCCCGGATTGGGTCATGCGTGAAAAAGCGCTCACACTCAAAAATATTCAGTTGAAAAAGATTGAATTGACTGATCTTGAAGCCAGAATAGTCAAAACTGAAAGAGAAATTGAGAATTTAAAGGTTGAAGTGAATCTGGATGTATATTCTCCGGCTGTGCTTAAGCAGCAAAGGCTGTTACTGGCCGATTATAGGGTTGAAGTTCAAAAAACCAAAAGCGAGCTTTCTTCATTGTATCAGTATTTGAAACAACTCAATGAAATGGAATTTGCCGGCAAACAGGTGAATGTTGCCGGAACTTCAATTGGTACCGGAAATGGCGATGATCAGCGTGAAAAGTATTATATTTCACCGGTTTCAGGTATTGTTACCGAAATTTTAAAACCTGAGCACGGCATAGTTTATCAGAAACAGGTAACCATGTACATTTCAAACCTCGATAAAATCATGATCAAGGGATATATTGAACAAAACAATATTGATTATTACAAGCCCGGTGATATTGTGCAGCTAAGGTTTATGGATGGTACCAAAAGTAAAGGTCTGATCAAGGATTTCTACATCAACACACAGGAAGTGCCCGAAGAATTCCGGCAAATCAGGGGCCTGAACCAACGCAATGTAGTGGCGGAGATTGTTCCGGTAAATGATCAGGAAAAGGCGAAATGGAAGCAATACTACCAGTTCACCGTAAAAGTTATTAAGTTTAAATTTTTCGATTAGTCGATTCAGCCTGAATCCAAAAATCAAACATTATGGCAGATAATTTTGGAAAAAAAATCCCGAATGACCGAAATAAAGATATCATACTCATTTCGGAATTCAGGAATACCGATATAAAGCAACTGGCTTTATACGATGCCTTAATTCTTGACTATACCGATCAGGAAGGTTGTACATCGTTTTTAAAGCAAATCAGGGCTTCATTTATCGGAACGCTTTACCTTATGCCGGTATTTATTCTTTCCTTATCAAAAGAAATTGATCCTTTGATAGAGTCGATGTGTGATGGAGTTATTTCTTCAGTTCAGGTTGATTCAATTATCAGCAAAATTGAAAGAATTAAAACAAAACAGGCAACGCTGGCCGCTGTTGACTCAGCCACTCCTGATATCAGGATCATGACGAAATTGCTTCGTCAGCTTTATACACGTGAAGCCAGACTTACGCCTATTATTGATCCTAAAGCCCATACCGGTTACAATTACCCCATGCTTTCTGAGCATTATCACAACGGCAACACACCTGAAATGTTTAAACTCCTTCAGAGTGCTACCGAGCGTGAATATCTGAGGCCCAAATTTCAGGATAAACTCCACCTGTGCAGCAATTGTTATTCGGCCTTCATCAATTTCAGGGAAACATGCCCCAAATGTGAATCCACCGATCTGGTAACCGAAAATCTCATTCATCATTTTGTGTGTGCTTATGTTGGGCCTGAACATGATTTTCATTCAGGTGATTACATGGTTTGCCCCAAATGCAACAGGCTGCTTCGTCATATTGGTGTGGATTATGACAAACCCTCATTGATATACAGTTGCCGTAATTGCTCAAACCTGTTTCAGGAACCTGTAATGGAAGCATTCTGTTTTTCGTGCCATAAGCGCAATCCTGTTGAAGCCCTCATCGACATGCCTGTTTATAGCTATGAGCTTACTGCTATTGGGGAAGAAACAGCACAAAACGGTTTTTCACGCGATATAAAAGAGGAAATTGAACTTCCGGGCTTTATAACTTTTACTACTTTTAACATATTCTTAAAGTATGAAATTGAAAGGTCAAAAAGTTCAAGCAAATCAAGTGCTGTTGGTAGTATTATTTTAAGGATTTCAAACCGTGACCGCGACCGTTTGGGGGCAGGATACCGGAAACTGATAACAGAGATTGCTGATTTTATTAAAAATGCCACATTATCAACTGATATTCTATCATTTATAAACAACAACACATTTCTGGTTATTTCTCCCGATACCGATCCTGCAAAACTACAGACATTGTTACAAAATATTCAGTCATCAGTATCAAAGTTGCTATCAGGCAGTTTGCCCGACGTTCAGTTTGGCTTTGTACCAAAAGTCCTTTCAATTACAGCAACACAAAATCATACTGACATGATTAATCAATTACTAACTGCGTAATTCTATCTAATGTTTTATTCATACTGGGAAAACTTCTTTTTTTATCTTGAACATGAGGGGGTGATGCGCATAGTCAACCTCTTTTGGTACTATTTTTATATAGAGGCTCCCAGATTTGTTGTACTTGATTTAATTGTTCTTCTTTGGATTTCGTTTCACGGGAAAAAAACAAAACTGGCTTATGAGCGTGCCAGAAATGAATTTCTTGCTGAAAATCCGTTGGTATCTGTTATTGTTCCAGGTAAAAACGAAGGTTCACACATTTATAAGCTTGTTCACGGAATGCGTGAACAAACCTATACCCATCTTGAATTCATCATTGTTGATGACGGATCAACAGATGATACCTATACAATCTGCAGAAACCTGAAGGAAAATGGTCTGATTGATATGTATTTGCGTAATGAGGAGCGGGGAGGGAAAGCAAGTGCTGCCAACCTGGCCCTGAGATATGCAAAAGGAAAGTTTATTGTACACGTTGATGCTGACACCTCATTCGACCGCGATGCGATTGAAAGGATTATTGTGCCATTCTACCTCGACGATAATGTGGGAGGTGTAGGTGGAAATGTTAAAGTAAGAAACTACAGCGAAAGCATGGCTACAAGCCTTCAGGCCATTGAGTACCTGCAAACAATATCTGTTGGTCGTGTAGTTACTTCATTTCTGGGCATTTATAAAATTATTTCCGGTGCTTTCGGGGCTTTCCGTAAGGATATTCTTGACAGGCTGGGTGGCTGGGATATTGGCCCCGGATTGGATGGCGATATAACTGTAAAAATCAGAAAGCTCGGATTTGATATAAAATTTGAGCCCAAAGCTGTTGGATTGACCAATGCACCCACTACCTTTAAAGCCCTGTCAAAACAACGTCTCCGCTGGTCTAAATCATTGATTCGGTTCCGTTTCCGCAAGCACAAAGATGTTTTTCAACCACAGGCTAATTTTAGTTTCTCTAACTTTTTTGCATTGTTTGATAATATCTTTTACAACTTTATTCTTGACATTTTCTGGTGGTATTATATTATTGATATAATTATAAACAATACACAATTCCTGCTGTTTATTATCCCTCTTAAGTTCATTATTTATACATTGGCAGGAATTATTCAGTTTTCAGTAGTACTGATCTTATCTGAACGCCGTAAGCAAGAATGGAAACTTGCCATATTTTTGCCTTTGATGCTGATTTACAACGGATATTATATGCGTGTAATCCGCACATTTGCCTACATCAAAGAATTGTTCTGGTATTCTTCATACAAGGATGGCTGGAACCCGGCAAAATCATCACAAAAGGCCAGGGAGTTTGGGATCTAGACTTTAGATATCTTCTGATGATCAATTGTTTAGTTCAGAATATCTGATACTTTTCATGATCGAAACAGACAAATACTATTTTTTTACAAAAAGTTGCGCATTTTCATATCTGATGACTACAACCTTTTCGCCTTTTTCGATATACCCCGATAAGGCTGTAGCATCAAGTATTTCACCATCTATTTCAACTTTTCCTACCGGGCGTAAAATTGTATGCGCTGTTCCGGTTTTTCCGACACATTTAACATATGCCTGATCAATAGTACTATAGCCTTTTTTTCGGCTTTGAACATCCACAAGGGCCAGTTGCCCCAAAAAGGTATGCCGCGTAAAAATTTTGTTGGTGATATAAAATGACCCGACAATTGAAACAAATGAAGCAGTGATAACAGTAAAAATGGCTTTTAGAAAATTACCCATACTGATAGCCGAAAAATCAAAGCCAAAATTTGAAATCATGGCAAGCGTTAATCCGGTCAGAATAAACACAATACCAGCAAACCCAATAACTCCAAATCCGGGAATTGCAAAGATTTCAACAGCCAATAGCACAACTCCCAAAATGAAAACAAGGATTTCCCAATGTGAAGCCAGCCCTTCAAGGTACAGGGGTGCAAAATATAAAAGTGCGGCAATTATTGCTGCTGCAGACGGAAACCCTATACCGGGGGTCTGAAGTTCAAAATAGATACCCCCAATAATTATCATAATTAATATACCTGAAATATAAGGGCTTATCAGAAACCCTATTACTTTATCGAGTCCGGTAATTTGTTGATAAACGATTTTGGCGTGTTCAATTTTATTCAATTTCAAAATTTCAGTGATATTTTCAGTTGACTGTTCACAGTAGCCATTTTTTATTGCTTCACTGGTTGTAAAGGTAAGCACCATGGTTGAGTCAACAATTCCCGGAATAACTATCCGGGGGTCTACCATTGCCTGCGCTATCTGTGGATCGCGTCCTTTTGCTTCAGCAGTTGACCGCATCATCGACCGCATATATGATTGGTACTTATCCGGAAGCGGTTTTCCGCTCTGATCAACTACAGTGGCAGCTCCAATATTGGCACCGGGGCGCATGTAAATTGAATCACAGGCAATGCTGATCAATGCCCCGGCCGAAGCAGCATTGTTGTCGATAAAAACCCATACAGGAATGGGAGAAGTGAGAATTAAAGTCCGGATGGAATCTGCTGCATCAAGCATTCCGCCATAGGTGTTCATGTGTATGATTATTACATCTGCCTGAAGTTGCCTTGCTTCTTTAAAGGCCATCTGCACTTTCCGTCTTACGGGAGGGGCAATTTCTTCTTTGATGTCACAAACATACACCAGTTTTACTTTTGCCGGATCAATCGGTCTGTCCTTCGAAAAAATGGTATTGCTTACTGTAAGGATGAAAAGCAGAAGAATGATACTTGATTTAAGAAAATTCATGTGGGTAATATTAAATCGGTGAAATATATAATATTATTTATCAGTTGGTTCCAAAATATTTTTGAATTACCTCTAGAAATTCTGCATGCAGGATTCCATTGCTGCTTAGTATTCTTGATCCATTCAAACCCGTTCTGTTTCCTTTAAAATCCGTTGATTTACCACCAGCTTCTTCTACAATAAATGCACCTGCTGCAATATCCCATGGATTCAGCCCATATTCGTAAAACGCATCAAAACGGCCACAAGCTACCCAGGCAAGGTCAACCGCTGCTGAACCCAATCTGCGTAATCCACGGGTGTTTTTAATAAAATAGCTAAAAAGCTCCATGTATGAAGCCATAAGACTATAGTCGTAATAGGGGAAACCTGTAGCCAATAAGGTCTCATTCATATTATTACGATTTGAAACTTTGATTTTTTCGCCGTTTAAATATGCACCAAACCCCTTAGAAGCGTAAAAACACTCTCCGCTGTTCACCTCGAGTACTACGCCGGAAACTACTTCATCATATTCAGTCAATGCAATACTTATCGAAAAAATAGGTACACCATGAATAAAATTGGTGGTTCCATCTAACGGGTCAATTATCCAGTTGTATTTTTCGCCCTTAACGGTTGAAGTGTTTTCTTCAACCAAAAAACCTGAGCCGGGTAAAAGAACTGATAAAGCATTGACCAACATCAATTCAGAGGTTTTGTCAACATAGGTTACATAATTATGGGTTCCTTTTGACTCAATATCAGCAAACCTGATCTTTTTAACTTCGTCTTTGATAAAAACAGCAGTATTCCTCGCAATATCGCACACCTGCAGTGTTATTTCATGATAATTCATCGTTTTATAAAGTTTTTTTTATGCTGAAAAATGAACCAGCAAATGATTGTGAATCCTGTTAGGAATAATCCTGTCGAAATTATTTCAGCCTGCGTTGCTTTTATTCCGGCAATAAGATCGTACTTAATATTAACTCTGATTTTTTCAACCAGAAATCTCTCTATTCCATTAAACATCAAATAAATACCAAATAAAACACCTGGGATTGTAATGCGTTTTCTGATATTCCACAGCACAAGGAAGAAAAATCCGGCAAGCATTGTTTCATATAAAGGTGTTGGGTAAACCGGTTGGTCGAGTACAAAACAATGACTTCCGGCACAATCTGCTATCGGAACTCCTTCATTAATAACATTGTGCGGATAACTGAATGCCCAGGCCCAGTCAGGTAAAAATCCAAGCCATTCGGGTTTTGGGTTCAGATTGGGTACACCCCAGCAACCATCTCCTGAAATCTGGCATCCCATGCGTCCAACTGCATAAGCTATCATAAGTGCAGGTGCTGCAGAATCAGAAATGTTTTGAAATGAAATTCCGTTTTTCCGTGCATAAACAATTACCGAAACAGCAGCAACTATCAATCCGCCATAAAAAGCAAGCCCGCTGAATGAAAACAATGTGCCGATGGGATCCCTGAAAAGGTCGTCGAGATGTTCAATTACGTCAAAAATTTTAGCTCCGGCTATTCCTGCAACGGCGGCAATAAAAACGATATTGGCTGTCAACTGATACGGATGAAATGTAATCTCTTCAGTTACAGGTTGCGGCAGCTTTTCCTTTTCTTTTGACCTGTAAGTCCAGTAGCCTGAAACAGCACCAAACAGCAGTCCTCCTATAAAACTACCATCCCATGACATGATATAATCCTGAGGATTATTTGCAAAAAAACTATAATTTGCAAAAATACCGGTAACTTTTAAACCAATAAAAAAACTGATAATTGCCGAAATAATTATTTCATTGATGGAAGCTGGTTTACCTTTTATAATTTTTTTTCTGATTGGTTGAAGCAGACCTTCTTTTTCCTTACGTTTAAGTTCTAGCATGACGAAAAAACCTGCTACCAGAAATGCCATGGCTACCATAAACCCGTACGACTGTACAGGCAGATTAATATTCGTCCCAAGTAAACTGTTAATTAAATCGCTGATTTTTGGATACATATAAATAGTTTGTGATAAAATCCTGTTTATTCGTTTGGATCATAAATGTATACGCCTTCTTCGTCAGTATGAACGAGTTTTACGGCCAAAATGTTATTCACAAAGGAATTATTGAAATTGGTTTTAACTTTAATGTAATTTTCGGTAAATCCATACATATGCCCCCTGATGCGGTCTGATTCAAATAAAACATTGGAAACCATTCCCTTGCATGAATCATAAAAAGCTTTTTGCTTTTTTTCTGAAAGTTGATGCAAAAGCTTGCTTCGTTGTTGTTTAACCTGAATGTTTACTTTACCCTCAAGTCCTGCAGCAAAAGTTCCCGGTCGTTCAGAGTATGAAAAAACGTGTAGGTATGAAATATCAAGGCTTTCAATAAAAGTGTAAGTGTCAGCAAAATTCTCATCCGTCTCGCCCGGAAACCCCACAATAACATCGGCAGCAATACAGGCATGTGGCATCAGTTGCTTGATTTTTAATACCCTGTCAGCAAAAACCGACCGGGCATAATTTCTTTTCATTGCTTTAAGAATGGCATCACAACCCGATTGCAACGGGATATGAAAATGAGGCATGATTTGTTTTGATACAGATGCCAACTCAATGATTTGATCATTCAGTAGTTCCGGCTCAATAGATGATATTCTCAAACGTTCAATATCTTTTTCACAATCCAGGGCTTTGAGTAATCCAAGGAAAGATTCATTCGTTTTTTTACCAAAATCACCAATATTCACACCCGTAAGAATAATTTCCCTGATTCCTTCTGATACGGCTTTACGGGCACTTTCAAGGGTCTCTGCAATTGTAGCGCTCCTGCTTCTGCCACGTGCATGCGGTATAGTACAATAGGTACAGAAATAATCACATCCATCCTGAACTTTTAAAAATGATCGGGTTCTGTCACCTGATGAATACGAAGGAGAAAAACTAAAGTCATGTTTCAGATCAGTAGTATGTATATGGCAGGCCTGATATTCGGGACTATGAAATTCTTCAGTTTTATTTGTTACTTCACTTTCCAGATAATTCAGAAGTTCGAATTTTTCTTTGTTGCCAAGTATAACATTCACACCTTCAAGGTCTTTGAGCATTTCTGGCCTTAGTTGCGCATAGCATCCGATAACTGCTACTTTGGCATCGGGGTTTCTTCTGTTCGCCTGACTAATGGCAGTCCGGCACTTTTTTTCAGCAATGGAAGTAACACTACATGTATGAATCACATATACATCAGCCATGTCCTTAAAATCAGTTATTTCATATCCTCTTTCCTTGAAATCACGTGCAATGGTGGAGGTTTCAGAAAAATTCAGTTTACATCCAAGTGTATGAAAAGCTACTTTCATGGGTTTCATTTTACAAAGATATGCTTTCTGGTGGATAACCCTTTTTATGAGGAATAATTGACCTTTATAATGCTATTAACAACCTCAGCTGATTGGTTTCTTTTCTTTTGTGAAATTTGTATATCGCTGAAGTATAATTCCGCCCACAATCAGAATCAAACCGGCAACCGTTGATGGCAGAATTTTTTCCCCAATAATCAACCATATAAAAATCAGTGAGATAAATGGTGACAAAAAAACCAGATTGCTGATGCGCGCTGTTGTAACTGATAATTTCAGTGCCTTCAGCCAGATCAGGAAAGTAATTCCCATTTCAAAAAAACCTACATACACTGATCCGACGAGTCCATAAATTGATGGCATTGATATTCTGTCTGTTAATAGAATTGTAATGAGTATTAACACAAATCCGGTAAGAAAATTTAAAAACAATTTCGAAGCATCTTCCATCGGATTTTTCATATTCAGAATCCAGAATAAAGCCCAGATAAACGGGCAGATTAATGCCAAAGCAACTCCGGTTCCATTGCTGAATTTCATTGCCAGGGGGTTCCCATGTGTGCTGATTACAACAATGCCTGCAAAACTAATCAGGATAGCTGCAAAACTTAACAGCGTTATTTTTTGTTTAAGTAGTGGTATTGAAAGTAATACAAGAACAACTGGCCAAAAATAGTTGAGGGTTCCTGCCTCCTGAGCCGGTAACAATTTATATGCTTTCAGTAAAATCAGGTAATACAGGTAAGGGTTTAAAATACCGGTGAATACAGCCAGTAATATTTGTTTTGGTGGTGCCAAAAAAACTTTATGCAATGTACCGGTTGACATTAAGTAAACCCCGGCCACAAGAGTTGATGTTAAAGATGCATACAATAACAGATGTGTAAATGAAATATGTTTCAGGCTCAGGTTAAATGTTGTAGCTATCGTACTCCAGAAGGCTACGGCAACAATGGCAAGGATATATGCTTTGGTTTGATTTTTCAATTGTTTAAAAGTACTGTTAAAACATTGCTTTCATTAAATCTTCAGCCGTAATATTGCTAAAATAGTTGCCAATATTGTATAACGAGAGCTTCTCACGGATTACACTTTCTTCGTGTGGTAAACCTATCAGGATGGATTCTATTTCGCTAATATCCAAATGATTAAAGAAATCACCGAAAATTTTAACTTTTTGCATAATTCCCTTCTCAACTAAAAGGTCAAATTCTACGTGCCCTCCGTTTGTTTTTATAACCTTACGGAAATTATATATGGGTGATTGTCCGAAATTCCATTCCCAGGTACTGTATTTTACTTGTTTAAGGATATTAATCTGCTCAATATCAGATGTTGAGAAAGTATAGGGTTTGCTGTCGGGATACATTTCAACAATATGCTGCATAACCATTTCCTTAAACTGCAATACATCAAGTTCCATTGTAAGATGCTCTGAAATATTGGTAACCCGGCTTCTGACAGATTTTACAGCTTTATCTTCAAATTTCATTGGATCAACCTTTAGTGCAGCCGAAAGGTCTGGTAATTTTGACGAAAATAACAAGGTGCCATGGTGCAGAACTTTGTTTTTATGGATATGCTCAGCATTACCCGAAAACTTTTTTCCTTCAATCGTCAGATCATTGCGGCCTTCAAAACGGGCTTCAATGCCAAGTTTGAGCAAAATGTCGAGGATAGGGCGTGTATATTTTCTGAAATCAATCAGATTTTCAGTTTCTGAATCAGCTTGCTGTATAAATGTAAAATTCAGATTTCCAAGATCATGAAAAACTGCACCTCCACCGGTTAATCTGCGAACCACCTTTATGTTTTGTTCATTAACATACTCAGCATTTATTTCAGCAAGTGTGTTCTGGTGTTTCCCAACAATGATAGCCGGCTCATTGCGCCAGAGCATAAATACATCATCACTTGTACTTTTTAACAGAAACTCTTCGCTTGCGAGGTTAAAATACGGGTCTGTCGACAAATTATCTATGCATAGCATATGTTGAATCATTTTAAATAAGGCGCAAAAGTAACATAATTCCGTGCATTCATCGCTTTAGCACAATAATCATTTAGCACATGAGGAAGCTCTGTTGAACCATATTAAACTGTAATTGACATTTAACACCTTCGCAGTTAATTCAGAGATAGAATGGATTTTGCCTTTGGTTGTAGGATATCAAAAGAAATTAATTCAAAATCTCATCTGTATTTTTCTTAAAATTGCATTTGAAAATGATTTAAAATGGATCTTTCTGAAATACTATTTCACCACGGTGAAAACCGTTCCGATTACTTTAACGCGGTAAGCCCTCCGGTTGTCCAGACTAGCAATTTTTGTTTTCAGGATGTGGAACATATGCGTGAAGCCCTTGCTGATGAATATAATCATGCCGTTTATTCACGTGGGAAAAATCCTACTGTAGAAATTCTCAGAAAAAAGCTGACAGCCCTTGAAGGCGCTGATGATGCACTGGTTTTTGCAAGTGGTTGTGCATCAATTTCAACAACTCTGCTTTCGTTGCTTAATGCCGGAGATCATATGGTATGTATACGTAAACCCTATAGCTGGGTCGAACATATTTGTTGCAAAATACTGCCAAGGTTTAAAATTTCTACAACTTTTGTTGACGGGGAAGATCCGGAAGGTTATAAACATGCAATCAGACCTGAAACCCGGCTTTTTTATCTGGAATCGCCCAATACCTTTACATTCGAAATCACCGATATCCGTAAAGTGGTGTCACTGGCTGAACAACACAACATCATCACTGTAATTGATAACAGTTATTCAACACCACTTTATCAGCACCCAATATCCATGGGTGTTGACCTTGTGATTCATTCGGCATCAAAATATCTTGCAGGTCATAGCGATGTGGTGGCGGGTGTGCTGGCTGGCCGGAAAGAATTAATCGAAAAAATATATCGATCCGGTTTTCTTGCCTTTGGGGGAATTATTTCACCCAATGATGCATGGCTGATGATCAGGGGGTTGCGTACGCTTCCCTTACGACTTGAAAAAAGTAGCAAAAATGCGGAAAGCGTTGTAAAATTTCTAAAAGGGCACCCGCTCATCGGGCACATTTACTATCCATTTCTTGAAAACAATCCTCAAATGCGCATTGCGAGGGCTCAAATGAAAGCTTGCTCGGGATTATTTTCTGTTGAGCTCAATGTAAATGGTCCTCAGCAAATCCATACTTTTTGCAATTCTTTAAAGCGTTTTCTGATTGCCGTTTCGTGGGGCGGATTTGAATCATTGGTGATTCCTGCAGTTGCTTTTTATAATTTTGATGTGCCGGAAAGCAATAAATTATCCTGGAAAACAATCAGGTTCTATACCGGACTTGAGGAACCAGAAGAACTGATTGATGACCTGAAGCAGGCACTTACAAAGCTTTTAGAATAATTTTTTAGATCGAGATTGAACTCATATTGAACTCATTATACATGAAAAACGCTGATAATAAATCATTTTCGTTCAAAGCAAGAATTCTCAGTTTTAAATATGCCGGCTTGGGAATCCGAAAAGTGTTTTTAACACAGCACAATTTCATTATTCATGTCATTATCGGGAGTATTGCTGTATTTTCGGGTTTTTATTTTGAAATATCTTTATTTAAGTGGCTGGCTATCATTTTGTCAATCGGAATTGTATTGGCTGCTGAGCTTTTCAATTCAGCAATTGAAATACTTGCTGACGTTGTTTCTCCGGGGTACAATGAAAAAATCGGGCTGGCCAAGGATGTTGCTGCCGGAGCAGTGCTTGTTACAGCGCTTATGGCCCTGGCAATAGGGTTGATTGTTTTTTTGCCGGAAGTACTAATTCTTGTAAATTATTAATTTTCATGATATTAATAGCAGATAGTGGTGCAACAAAAACTGATTGGAGATTGCTCCGGTCTGGTATAGAACCATATTCATTTATTACGCAGGGAATTAATCCCTATTTTGCTTCATCTGAAGTAATTGCAAACATCCTTGACCAGGAAATTCCGGTAGAAATTAAAAGTGAATTTATTGATCAGGTATGCTTTTATGGGGCCGGTTGCTCGTTAGTAAATCGGCAAAGCATAGTGAATGAAGGTATTAAATCCGTTTTTGCCTACGCTGATGTACTTGTAGCATCTGACCTTATGGCTGCTGCAAGAGCCTTATCAGGGGATGATTCCGGGTTGGTGGCCATTTTAGGTACAGGTTCAAATATTGGCTATTATAACGGTCATACAATAACAGAGACCGTGCGTTCACTCGGGTTTATACTTGGAGATGAAGGAAGTGGAGCTTATATTGGTAAACGGTTTCTGGCAGATTATTTGCAAAAGCGAATGCCTGCTGAACTTTCTAAGCAATTTGAACAATTATTTCCAATGACTTATGATCAATTTCTGGAGGGTGTATATAAATCAGTATTTCCAAGTCGTTTTCTTGGGTCATTCAGCTTGTTTGCAAGTGCCAGAATGGCTGATGTTTATATTCAGGATGTAATTGTTGAAGCATTTGATCAGTTTTTTATAAAAATGGTCATGTCATTAACGCATATTCCCGTAAAAAAGATTGGATTTGTAGGTTCTATAGCTTATACGTTTGCCGAACAACTTACATTAACTGCTCAAAAATTTGGATATCAGATAAGTAGCATTATCCCGAATCCGATTGATAAATTGGCAGCTTATCATTCTAAGAATTTGTAACTCATGATTTTCAGGATATTGATTACCGGCTTTCAATATCAAAGTTCCTGAAAATTAAAAAGCCGGACCTTTAAGTCCGGCTAACCAAAAACTAAAATGAACAGAACAGATTATTTGGTAAATTCTGCAATGATGTCTTTCACTCCATCAGGAGCCAAACGTCCATAAACTTTATCTCCAACCATTACAACGGGTGCTAGTCCGCATGCCCCGATGCAACGCAGGCAGGCAAGTGAAAATTTATTGTCCGGTGTACTCTGACCAACCTGAATATTCAGCAAACGACGGAACTCGTCCAAAACCTTCTCAGCTCCACGCACATAACAGGCGGTTCCAAGACAGATTGAAATTGGATTTTCACCCTTTGGAGTCATCGTGAAAAAAGAATAGAACGAAACCACTCCATAAACATTGGCAACGCCAATATTCAATTCTTTTGCCACAACTTCCTGAACTTCAGCAGGTAGGTATCCGAATATTTCCTGGGCCTTGTGCAGGACATTAATCAGTTCTCCTTTTTCATTGTTAAAAGAGGCACAAACTTCTTTTAACTGTTTAATTTTATTTTCGGGTAACTTGATATCAGCCATGATATTAAATTTTAAATGATTTTTACCGTTTACTGATGTTATTCAATTACAATCTTTGTACTCTTGTCAAAGTAATGTGTGTGAAGCAGATGATGAGATTTCTCGCTCAGAGGTTTACCCAAAAATTCTTCGTAAAGCTTAATAATAAATGGGTTTTCGTGTGATTTTCTGATAGGCTTATCTTTATCCTCTTTGTATAGAGCCATCTGACGTGCTTTCAGAATCGAAGAATTGCCATGATGCAGGGGTTGACCACCGCCACCAATACAACCACCCGGGCAGGCCATGATCTCAATCGCATGGTACTGTGATTTACCATCCCTCACATCTTCAAGAAGTTTGCGTGCATTTCCGAGTCCATGAGCTATTCCGATTTTTAGCCCGAAGCCTCCTACATCAATCGTTGCTTCACGCAAACCATCCAGACCGCGTAGTTCTTCAAAATCGATTTTGGGTAAAGGCAAACCTGTCTGAAGTTCATAGGCTGTACGCACAGCAGCTTCAATTACACCTCCAGTTGTTCCGAAAATAACAGAAGCCCCGGTAGATTCTCCAAGTGGGTTATCAAAGTCTGTATCATCAAGCGATTTAAAATCAATGTTAGCCTGTTTGATCAGGTTTGCAAGTTCACGCGTTGATAATGAATAATCCACATCAGGATTGCCATCATGACTGAATTCTTCACGCTGACATTCATATTTCTTTGCAAGACAGGGCATAATAGAAATTACCACCATGTCTTTTCGGTCAACACCAAGTTTTTTACCGAAGTATTCCTTTGCTATTGGGCCAAACATCTGTTGCGGAGAGCGTGCAGTAGAAGGAATGTCTTTAAGTTCAGGGAAATTGTGCTCAAAGAAATTAACCCATGCAGGGCAGCAGGATGTCAGGATGGGCAGTTTAACATTTTTATCACCAGCCAGATGTTTATTCAATCTTTCCAGTAATTCTGTACCCTCTTCCATGATTGTTAAGTCGGCAGCAAAATCAGTATCAAAAACATAATCAAATCCGAGTTCACGTAAAGCACTTACCATTTTTCCGGTAACCAGACTACCTGCTTCCATTCCGAATTCTTCACCCAAAGCTGCACGAACTGCCGGTGCTGTCTGCACAACCACAGTTTTTGTAGGATCAGCAAGTGCTGAAATTACCTGCCGGGTCTGGTCAACTTCAGTTAATGCACCGGTAGGGCAAACAGCTACGCATTGCCCGCAATAGGTGCAAACTGATTTTTCGAGGTTCATTTCAAAGGCAGTGGCAACTACTGCCGAAAAGCCCCGGTTAATGGCTGATAAGGCTTCAACCGTCTGAACTTCATTGCACATCATTTCGCATCTGCGACACATAATACATTTGTCAACATCGCGGATAATACTGGGTGACGTATCTTTCCGGTAAGTTGATTGCTCGCCTTTGTAGGGGATATCACGTACACCAAGGCGGTGTGCGATATCCTGAAGCTCGCAGTTACCTGATTTTGCACACACCAGACAATCAAAAGGATGGTCAGAGAGTATAAGCTCAACAACAGTCCTTCTGGCATTCAGTACACGCATTGAATTGGTTTTAACAACCATACCGGCAGTACAATCTGTGGCGCAGGCTGGTGCCAGATTGCGGCGCCCCTCTATTTCAACAACACAAACTCGGCAACCACCGGGTTTGTTTTCAATGTTCATATCCCCTAGGTTAAAGTAGCAAAGAGTCGGAATATCAATCCCGATCTTTTTGGCAGCATTGAGTATCGATGTGCCTTTTTCAACTTCAACAATCTTTTTATCTATCGTTATCTTAATGAGTTCCATTTTTGATAAGTATTATAATTTTTCTTCTGATAATTGGCTGGGGTTCCTAAATAGTATTCCCCCCATGGTTTTGTTTATCTGATGAAAATTGCATTAAACTTACATTTTTCCATACATGCACCGCACTTAATACAAATATCCTGATTTATCAGATGTGCATGTTTACGTTCGCCTGAAATTGCATTTACCGGGCAGATACGTGCACAGGCAGTACATCCTACACAGGCATCTGTTTCAATAACATAGCGCATCATACTTTTGCAAACACCTGCACGGCATTTCTTTTCAGTTACATGTTCAAGGTATTCATCCCAGAAATTATCGATGGTTGATAACACAGGATTAGGTGAGGTTTGTCCAAGACCGCAGAGTGAGGTATCTTTAATAACCTGACTAAGATTTTTGAGTTTGTCAAGGTCTTCAAGTGTGCCTTCACCTTTGGTGATTTTTTCAAGAAGCTCATATAAGCGTTTATTTCCAATCCGGCACGGAGAACATTTACCACATGATTCTTCAACAGTAAAATCAAGGTAATACTGCGCAATGGCAACCATACAGGTTTCTTCATCCATCACGATCATTCCACCTGATCCCATCATGGATCCGGCAGCGATTAAGTTATCATAATCAATGGGAGTATCAAGATGTCTGGCTGTTAAGCAACCTCCTGAAGGGCCACCGGTTTGTACAGCTTTAAATTCCTTGCCGTCCTTGATTCCGCCACCTATTTCAAATATTACTTCCCGCAATGTTGTTCCCATGGGAACTTCAATCAAACCAACATTGTTGATTTTACCAGCAAGGGCAAACACTTTAGTCCCTTTTGATTTTTCAGTACCAATGCTGGCAAACCATTCTGCCCCTTTATTCAGAATTACAGGAATATTGGCATAGGTCTCCACATTATTTACATTGCTGGGTTTGCCAAGGTATCCTGATTCTGAAGGGAATGGCGGCTTGAATGTTGGCTCACCGCGCTTTCCTTCCATCGAATGAATAAGTGCAGTCTCTTCTCCGCAAACAAAAGCACCGGCACCATATCTCATTTCAATGTCAAAATTAAAATCTGTCCCGAAAATTCCGGTACCTAACAGGCCAAATTCACGAGCCTGCGTAAGAGCAACGCGTAACCGACTAATTGCCAGTGGATACTCAGCCCTGATGTATATCAGGCCTTTGGAAGCACCAGTGCAGTATCCGTTTATAGCCATAGCCTCAATCACTGAATGCGGATCACCTTCAAGAATCGACCTGTCCATAAATGCACCCGGATCACCTTCGTCAGCATTGCAAATCACATACTTTTGGTCAGCCTGAACTTTTGCAGTGATTTCCCATTTGAGTCCGGTTGGAAAACCACCACCGCCACGACCACGAAGGCCAGATTTTTTAATTATTTCAAGTACCTGCTGCGGTGTAAGTTCGGTAAGGCATTTAGCAAGAGCAAGATACCCGTCACGGGCAATATATTCTTCAATATTATCAGGATCAATGAACCCACAGTTGCGAAGTGCAATACGGATTTGTTTCTTGTAAAAACCCATATGACGGTCATCACTCACATGTTCCTGCTTTTCCGGATCTGTATATAGCAGACGGCTCACTTTACGGCCTTTCAAAATGTGTTCAGCAACTATTTCAGTTGCATCGGCCGGTGTAACCTGAACATAGAATGTGTTGTCAGGCATTACCTTTACAATCGGTCCTTTCTCACAAAATCCAAAGCAACCGGTGGTTACAACCTTTGCTTCGTTTTCAAGTCCTTTCTCAATCAAAGCCTGATTCAGGCTCTCAACCAGCTTATCGCTCTGAGAAGCCCTGCAGCCAGTTCCGCCGCAAACCAGGAGATGCATTTTGTATTTTGCCATGATTTCCTCCTTAGTTTTTATTATTCAATGGTTTCATAATTTGCAGGGATAATGCCATCAACAAGTTCACCGTTTTTGATGTATTTCTCGATGATCTCATCCGCTTTTTTAAGCGTAACATTGCCAAATACAATGGGCTCCTGCCCGGGCAATGTAACCTCAATGGTAGGTTCAGCATAACAATATCCCATGTCACCGGTTTGGGTAACAACGGCTTCAACATTTCTTTTTTCGAGTTCTTCAATCAGAAATGTCATCACTTCTTTTGCTCCGGAGGCTATACCACTTGTAGCCATTCCAACTTTCACCTGAACTAATTTTTCAGGATCAAGGCTTTTTTCACGAAGATTAATCTTTGCCCGAAGATCGTCTTTGATCTTTTTCAGGTCAGCCAATGATTTGATCTGTGTCATAACAGGTAGGTTCTATTTTTTTGATGGGTTGATTTCGATTCAAAAGTGCGGAATTTTAATGAATTATGCAAATAAAATTCACGCTTAAATTCTGTGCAAAATTATTTATAGTAATTGTGCTTAACAAGTCCTTTTGTGAAATTTATAACAATGTTATAAAAATAACACAAATTTATAACCATTCTAAATAATTGGTTTTGTTATATTTTGATAATGAGGTATTTAGATTAGTAAAAATATAATTTCAATCCAGTGCTACAAGGCAATTTTGAGTTTTTTAATTCAATTTCCTGAATTTGTTCTCTTATAGTTTTACCTTGAATAACCAATTTCTACTAAGTTTGAATTAATCATTTCATTAAGCTGACGTTGTACCTCAAATTCATACAAAGGGATTCCTTCCAGAATTTCTTTGATTTCAATTGACTTAAGACTGTACAGTCCTTTATCGGTTTGATACGTGAATTCAAATTCCACATTTGTGGTTCCCGCAATGAGTAAAACCATAGTGGATGCAATATCTCCTGTGGCTGGTCTGTCGAGATGTGTGAGCCCGAATTTTGCTGTAACAGTGGTACCCAGGCCTTTGATGGAATGAATGTTCACACAACCGCCGGTTCTTTCGGCATTTTGCTTCAACAAGGGGATTCCAAGACCAACTTTACGCGTAGTACGTGATGTAAAATACGGGTCAGTAACTTTTAAAAGTTCTTCTTCTGTCATTCCAAAGCCATCATCGGTTATACATATAGTATATGAATTGTCTCCGGCTTTTTCCTGAATGGTAATCTGAACCAATTTAGCGCCGGCCCTGATCGAATTATTGACAATATCAAGTATGTGAAGTGACAGATCTTTCATTGCTTATTGATTTAAAACTGAACGGCCCAATTTGTTTTGCAAAGCAAACTGAATTTCTTCAAAGGAAGGTACTTCGAGCAAAAATTCAGTGTTTGCCACACCGATATCATGAATAAAATGAGCATCAGAGCTTTGAATTATGTTAAAATGCTTCAGACCTTTATTCTTAACATGGAACTGTTCTCTTGAAATATGCCTTGAAATTTCGAGTGCATCAGCTTGAATGTCAGGGGGTACAAAGCCCAACTGACTGGTCAGGCTGAACGAAGAACGGTTTACGTGTGCAGGAATAAACAGTCCGTTGAGTTCGTGTACTTTTTTTTCAATCTGAGTGATTGACTGGTTTAATCCGTTTAAAAGCAAAAATGGGGCTTCATAAATGATATTTTCGCTTTCATCTACCACTACCTGATAGCCAAATTTATCCGGACTATTCACAATATGAGGTAAATGCATGTCAAGGTATTGTTGAAACTGAACTAAGAAATCTGTATTTTTAAAAAATGCGAGACAATGAACTTCTTCTTTGGTTGTAATTTCAACACCGGTAAGTACAATAATTCCATTGTCAGCTCCGATTTTTTGTACCAACCCGGCCTGCAAGGTGCTGTTATGATCAGTAATACCAATGATGTCAATGCCTTTATTCCGGGCTTCCCTGATTATATTTACAGGACTCATTTCAAGATCACCACAGGGTGATAAAACCGTGTGAATATGCAGGTCAGCCTTAAATGCTTTCATTGTCAAAGTCTTACTTATGAAGCAATTGATACAATCTGCCGGTTATCTCAAAAGTTGACAGGGTAGTTCCAAGTATGGCAATCCCTTCATCTTCACTTTGTCCGGCTGTATCTTCTTCTGGTTCAGCACTATTTACCAGAATAACTGCTGAAAGGTCTTTTAAAGATGCGATAGCCATAATGTTTTTATGGGTCTGAAGTGTGACCCAAATACTTCCGGCCTCGCTGTTTCCCATAACATCACTCAATAAATCAGATACATAACCCGTTGTAACTTCTTTGTCAAGCCCGGATTTTCCACAAAAAACATTGAGGTTCAGCGTGTCTGCAATTTCTTTAACTTTCATCTTATTTGCGATTTTGTTATCTTTATAAATTGAATATGAATTTTGAAAATTTCGGGACAATGCAATGTTAGAAGAATTTTCATTTTCACTTGCAATTAGTAAAGCGGTTGATTTTATATATAATTAGTAAGTTTATCTTCATCAATTTTGTTTTGCCCCCAAATGTTATCCAGAATTTGGCGGCTCTGTTTATTCGTAATCAGGCCTTTCCCGGTAAGAATATTTTGAATATAGAAGCATTGGTTAATGTTGCCAGTATTCTGTACAATGTCTTCGGCCAAAGCCTGACAGGTAGGCGACCCGCAGGCAGCACAGTCGAAACCGGGAAGGGCTTTTACAAGTGACTGTACAACTTTCATTTTACGCATAGCCTCTGCCATATTTTCATCAAGTTTGAGCATCGACCGAGGTTTAATCTCGTAAATTTCCATATTTACCTCATTCATTCCATTGTTCCGGTTGGCTGGGTCATTCAGGATTTCGGAAGGACGATCATGATTGCTTTTAACGGCATCCTGAGCTCTTTTCTTTAAACGTTCAACCGTAAGAAAACGGTTGCCGGATACCAGCACACCTCCGGCACAACTATGATCACAGGCTCTGAGTTCAAGAAAATCAATATTGGGGATTTCATCATTTTCAAGTTTTTCAAGAAACTCCATTACATTGTGGATCTCATCAATTGCCAGGCATCGGCCGTCAAAATTGGCAGCTTCACCATGTGTGAGTGTCCATAAAATTCCTTTCGGGCTCAATGGTTGATTTTCAGGAACAATACACTGATCGTTTTTCCCAGCCTTAATTACACGGTAAATCTTGTTGAATAAAAAATCCATATTGATAACACCTGTAATAGGAGAATCATCATCGCCAACAGGGCTTTTAATTGCGGCAATTTTAGCAGCACAGGGCGTTACATAAAAAATACCGATATCATCAGCCGTGGCGCCTTCAGCCATAAGCGTCTGCCTCAACCAGATAGCACTTACGTCCAGCGGTGGTTTCAAAAGCATAATATTATTTACCAGTGAGGGGAATTTTACCTGAATAAGCCTGATGATTGCCGGGCAAAAAGATGATATCAGGGGCTTATCATCGGTGTGTAGATTCATATATGCCAGTTGAGCCTGATGAAGTGCGTCAACACCTTGTTCTACTTCTACAACCCGGTTAAACCCAATTTCGTATAATGTGCTGTATATTTGTTGATTACTGATTTCTTCCGGAAACTGACCCGTTAATACTGCAGGTACAAGTGCGATACGGTATTTGTATTTAAAGATTTTATTAAAATCGTCATGATCAATAATGATTGCCCGCACGGGGCAACTTCTGAAACACATTCCGCAATCAACGCAACGGTTATCAATAATTGTGGCAAGGCCGTTTGAGACCCTGATTGCTTCAGTAGGGCAGACTGACATGCAATGTGTACAGCCGATACAAACTCCTTCGAGTACTTTTAATGCGTGATGAAAGAATTTTTTTTCCATCCTTAACCCTGATTTTTTTGAAAGAAAACGGTCATTTCAATCGTGGTACCTTTTCCAACTACACTGTCGATTTTAAGTTCATCCGTATTTTTTTTGATATTGGGTAATCCCATACCAGCGCCAAAGCCCATCTCGCGTACTTTTGATGATGCGGTCGAAAATCCTTGTTGCATAGCCATGGGTATATCCGGGATTCCGGGACCTTCATCAATAAGTCGGATCGTAACATGGTCAGGCTCAATATTTGCAAAAATTTCACCTTTGAAAGCATGGGCTACAATATTCACTTCGGCTTCATACAAAGCAACAACGAGGCGTTTAATGTCTTTGGGATCGGCATTAATTTGTTTAAGGATTTTTTTAACCTGACTTGATGCAGTGCCTGCTTTTGTAAAATCACCGCCTTCAACTTTAAACCTGAATTCCATAAAATATTGGATTTTAGATTGTTAAAAATCAATACACAGGTTTTATTCCAGCTTGCGATAAGATACTCACTGCCCTGAACATTGAACCTTTAAATTCAATAAGGGATATTCCGGATTCAGTCGCGAGTTTGAGAATTTCCTGAGAAACACTTTTGTTACGAACAAACACAATACAATTGATATCACTCATTTCTGCAGTCCTGATGGCCTGGATATTAGCCAATCCCGTGAGCAAAATTACTTTATCTGATTCAAGTGTCAAAACATCGCTCATTAAGTCGGAAGCAAATCCATAGTTTACATCAGTCCCGGCATTTGTTGTAGCACCTTTCAGTTCGCTGTCGAGTAAGCATGCGATATCTTTAATTTTCATTCATCGGAAGTTTAGCGGTTCAAAATTTGGGAATTATACAACTTGACAAATAACGAATTGCAAAAGTAAAGCATTTTTGAATACTGAAAATACTTGTTGTTATTTATTTCACATTGTTATTAAAATAACAAATGAAACGTATTTTTAAAAAATATACCTGAATGTATTCAAATTCAAATTATTCCTAAAGACTTATGCTCCAAGTTAAAAAATATAACTATAAATTTAGACTAATTACAAATTACGAGAATATACCAGTTTTTTTGCTTCCAGAATGATGGAAATCCAAGCGATATCCTAATTTTGGCCCCATTGTTAATTAATTCACAATAGTTGTTAATTAATTCACAATCGTAAAATCAATCCCAAAAATCTACTAAATTTTAAAACCGGAGGATAAATGTCGAACACAGAAAAATTTGTGAAAGAACTGGCCGATAAGTATGGCAGGTCCAGAGAATGCCTCATGCCCATCCTGCAGGAAGTTATAGATGTACGCAGGTATGTTAATGATGAAACCCTGGTTAATATAGCCCGGGAGCTCGATCTTTCTGCTGCCGAAGTATATGGAACGGCATCATTTTATACTTTCATCGAAACCAAAGAAGTCGGACAATATGTAATCAGGGTTTGCAAGACTATTGTCTGCGATATGAAAGGTAAAGACGCCATTTTGCATGCCATTGAAGATACCCTGAAAATAAAGGTTGGCGAAACCACACCTGACAAAAAATTTACGCTTCAAACTACCAACTGTCTCGGGTGGTGCCATAAAGGTCCCGCCATGCTTATTAATGATGATGTTTTTACTGAATTAACCCCCGGTAAAGCCATCGAAATCATCGAGAATTATATGCATAAATAAACCGGACAAAACAACCCTAAATTATCCTAACAATATGGAAGCAAAAAAATTAACACGTGTTGACTATATATTCAAATCAGACAGCAATTCGATTGATCTGTTAAAGAAAGTCATGAAACTTGATAAAGATGAGTTTATACTGGAATTGATAGATTCAGGTTTGAAAGGACGTGGCGGTGCAGGTTTTTTAACAGGATTGAAATGGAAACTTGCAAAAGAAGCCCAGGCAGATATTAAATATGTAATCTGCAATGCCGATGAAGGAGAACCGGGTACTTTCAAAGACAGGGAAATTCTGGACAGGGTTCCCCGTAAAGTATTTGTCGGAATGGCTCTGTGTGGTCATATTACCGGTGCTACTGAAGGTTATATTTATCTGCGTGCAGAATATAAGTTTCTGTCGCCCAAACTTAAAAAGGTTATTGAAGAGCTAAACATTGAGTTTAAAAAAGCCGGACTTGATTTTAAACTTGATATCCGTTATGGCAGCGGAGCGTATGTATGTGGTGAAGAAACGGCCCTGATTGAATCGATGGAAGGAAAACGCGGTGAACCACGCAATAAGCCTCCTTTCCCTGTTACTGAAGGTTACCTTGGAAAACCAACCATCGTAAACAATGTTGAAACCTTTGTTAATTGTCTTGTAATTGCCGATATCGGTCATCAGGAATATAAAACTTTTGGTACTGACAGTTCACGTGGTTTTAAACTGTTTTCAGTATCAGGCGATTGTGCCAAAGAAGGCATATTTGAACTTGAACTTGGGATGTCACTTCAGGATTTTGTTGATGAGTTTGGTGATGGTGATACCAAAGCTGTGCAGGTTGGAGGTGCCTCAGGTTTTTGCGTGCCACGTAAAAAGTTTAAGGAAACCATCATAGGTTTTGAAGGTATACCTACCGGCGGTTCGATGAAAATTTTTAACAGCAGCCGCTCAATGTATAATGTTTTGCACAATTACCTTGAATTCTTTGAAGAAGAATCATGCGGGCAATGCACTCCTTGCCGTGTTGGTACACAACAGCTTCTGAAAGGTATTACTGCGGTAAAACGCAGAGACAAAACAGGAAATTACCTCGATGATCTGGTTAAACTGGCAGAAACCATGAAGGTTGCCTCAAAGTGTGGACTTGGACAATCGGTTGGCAATGCCTTTGTTTCAATAGTTGAAAATTTCAGGGAAGAAATCGTTTACTAAAAATAAGGAGATCGTAAAAATGACTAAGATGATCAATCTCACAATTAATAATATACCGGTTTCTGTTGAAGAAGGAACAAATATTTTAGAAGCCGCACGTAAACTAAATATCAGAATACCAACCCTTTGCTACCACGAAGATTTATGTGTGGCCGGCAATTGCAGGGTTTGCGTAGTTGAACAGGTTGGAATGCGCACGTTGCAGGCTTCATGTGCAGTGCCCGTTCGTGAAAACATGCAGATATTGACCAATAGCATGAAGGTTCGTCAGGCAAGGCGTAACATCATTGAATTGCTTCTTTCAGAGCACAGAGCCGATTGTACAAAATGCTACAAAAATGGTAACTGTGAACTTCAGGATCTGGCGAATGAATACCGCACCGGTAACAGGATGTATATTGACCTCATTCCTGACAAAAAGTTTACAATAGATATGTCGTCACCTTCAATTCTGAAAGATGACAGTAAATGTATCAGGTGTCAGCGGTGCGTAAGAACCTGTGCTGAATTGCAGGCAGTTAGTGCGTTATCAGTAGCCAACAAAGGTCATTTAATGAAAATTTCGAGTTTTTATGACCGGCCAATGCACGAGGTGGTTTGTACCAATTGCGGGCAATGTATCAACAGATGCCCGACAGGGGCTTTGATTGAAAGAAATTATGTTGATGAAGTGTGGGATGCCATTTATAATCCTTCAAAGCATGTAGTAGTTCAGACAGCACCTGCAGTTAGGATAGCACTTGGTGAAGAACTTGGTTATGAACCCGGTGCACGTGTTACAGGCAAACTGGTAGCTGCATTGCGCAGGTTAGGATTTGATTCGGTACTGGATACCGATTTTACAGCCGATCTGACTATTATGGAAGAAGGTACTGAGTTACTCACCAGGCTTAAGAAAGTTTTGGTTGATAAAGATCAGACTACCACATTGCCAATGTTTACATCCTGCTCTCCAGGCTGGATTAAATTTATTGAGCATGCTTTTCCTGAACTTTTACCCAACCTCTCCACTTGTAAATCGCCGCAGCAAATGTTCGGTACACTTGCCAAAACCTATTATCCGCAGAAGAAAAATATCAATCCTAAAGATATAGTTTCGGTTTCAATTATGCCTTGTACTGCTAAAAAGTTTGAATCAACCCGTCCGGAGATGCGCGACAGTGGATTTATGGATGTTGATTATGTGCTTACGACCAGAGAGTTGGCCATCATGATTAAACAAGCCGGACTTGAATTTATGAAACTGGAGGATGAGCATTATGATAGTCTTATGGGTGATTCAACAGGTGCTGCTGTAATATTCGGGGCTACAGGGGGTGTGATGGAAGCTGCATTACGCACTGCTTATGAAATAGTAACCGGTCGTGAAGTTCCGTTCAGCAACCTGAACATTACACCAGTTCGTGGTATGGAAGGCATCAAGGAAGCAACAGTAAAGATTGAAAATGTAAAACCCGAATGGAGTTTTCTGGAAGGTGCCGAATTAAAAGTTGCCATTGCACATGGACTGAGCAATGCTAAGGAACTTATGACAGCCATCCGTGACGGTAAGGCATCGTACCATTTTGTTGAAGTTATGGCATGCCCCGGTGGTTGTCTTGGCGGTGGCGGTCAGCCAATTCCGACCAGCCCCGGTATCAGACAAAGACGCGCTGAAGCCATATATGCAGAAGACGAAGGAATGCCGGTTCGCAAATCGCATGAAAATCCTGATGTTGCCCTTATTTATAAGGAATTTCTCGGCGAGCCCCTTGGTCACAAATCACATGAATTGTTACATACTCACTATAAACCAAGAAAACGGTACTAACCAAAACAACCACCGGGAGAGGTTCCCGCCTCTTCCGGCTTTTTTTGAAAATTATTAACCTTTAAGAAATACAGAATATGAAAAATATAAAAATTCTTCTTGTTGATGATGATATAGATTTTGTTTTTATCCAGAAAGCATTGCTTGAAAAAGAAGGTTATCAGGTAGTTACTGCTGGTGACAAGCATTCAGGATTTGCCCGTGCCCGTGCAGAAAAGCCTGATTTGGCCATTCTTGACGTAATGATGAACACTGATCAGGAAGGCTATGAAATGGCCCGTGAAATGCGTAAGGATAACGATCTGAAAAACATCCCGTTAATTATGCTCACAAGTGTAGATTCAATCACGGGTTTAAACCTCAAGGAAATGGCAAAAGACCCCAAATGGCTGCCAGTGGATGCCTATCTTGAAAAACCGGTTCAACCCCAAAAACTGCTTGAGGAGATAAAAAAGCTTTTGAAACTCTGAAATTTTTTTGTGTAATCGAATGAAATAACAATCTCTCAGAATCAACCAAAACTCCACATCCGGTCTGACTACAGGCCGGATTTTTTATTATCCGCGGGTAAATACCGGACTCAAAGGATTTGACAAAGTGTGGTTGTAAAAATAGCCGTCTTCTTCAAAATGTTTCATGTCTTCAGGATTTGTTATCTGATTCAGGAGAATAAAACGAGACATCATTCCGCGGGCTTTTTTGGCGAAGAAGCTGACCATTTTGTAAGTCCCGTCTTTATATTCTTTAAATACAGGGGTGTGAATCCGGATTTTTGAGTTTTTGGTATTTATTGCTTTGAAATACTCATGAGAAGCCAGGTTTATCAAAATATTATCTCCTTGCGCTTTGAGTGCCTTTTCAATTTCGGCAGTTACAAGCTGTGTCCAGTATTCATAAAGGTTTTTAAACTTCCCGGTCCGGAGTGGAATGCCCATTTCAAGACGATAGGGCAGAATGAGGTCGAGGGGTCTCAACACACCATACAGGCCGGAAAGAATGCGTAAATGCGACTGTGTATAGGTTAAATCATCTGACTGAAATTTTTCAATTTGCAGACCTGTGTATACATCTCCTTTAAAAACCATCACTGCAGGTAATGCATCACCATATTCAAACGGAAGTTTCCATTCAGCAAAACGCGTGGCATTCAGAGAAGCCAAATCCTGACTGATTTCCATAAGTTTCTGTAAATCATTTACAGCGTATTTTTGCAGGTTTTTTACCAACTTCTCAGCCTTTGGTAAAAATACCGGCAATGTAAACTCGGTTTTTGGAGGTTGAATATTAAAATCCAGTGTTTTTGAAGGTGATAATACAATAAGCATTTGTTAAACGATTGTGTACTTGTTATTTAGGCCATTTTCTATGAAAATAATTCAATTGCTCTGGCACGGGCTTCATCAAGGTAACAAAGCCTGATTTCATCAGAGACACTGTTGATGGAGGAAAAATACATATGGTCAATCATTTCGATATTACAGAACTTAAAAATCCCGGTGTCAGAAGTCATATTCAGGGCCTGATACATTCCTTTTTCATATAGAGAGCGGGGTTGGCCAGTGGTATTGATAATGAAGGCTTTTTTATCGCCCAGCAGGCCCATGGTACCTTTTTCACCGGCTTTGTACGCAAAACCAAAAGAGAAAACGCGGTCAATATAGCCTTTTAAAATTGCAGGCATACCTGTCCACCAGATTGGATAGAGGAAGGTAATTATATCTGCATTCCTGACAAATTCCTGTTCAATCAGAATGTCAGGTGGTATATTATTAGATTGTATTGCTTTGAGATCCTTCTCTGTAAGAACCGGATTGAACTCAATAGCGTAAAGGTCTCTCACATTTACAGTGTGACCCAGTTTTTTATATGTAAGTATCAATTCATTGCAAAGCGCGTGATTAAAACTACCATCATTGTAATTGGCATATATTATCAGGTGATTCATTTCAGATTAAAGTGTTTAATGTATTATGACGAACATCAAACACAGGCAGATTGCTTTTGTTCAAGGAAGCGGGTCAGTATACCTGAGTGAATTGAAGGATGAGATCAGCGGAAAATATTAAACCTGACCCCAAGGGTAGTATTCAGAATTGTGATGGTACGGTTATCGAACCGTGTACCGCTTGCATTGTTAAAACCAAATACATATGGTGTAGAGAAAAACTCGGTTTCAAGAACGATGGCATAACAGGGTGTAAGGTCATATCTTAATCCGGCACCTGTAAGCCATGATGCTTTACGATCAATGGAAGTAGTAACAACTTCATATTGAGGACCCACCATAAAATAAGTAGGTTCGTGTATCTGGAATGGTGTATTGGCTTCAGTAAATCCTGCCACAGCTTTAGCGTTAAATGAGAATTTTTTGTAAAAATGCTGCTGAAAATAGAACCCTGCCATAACATATTTAAGCGTGTAAGGATCTGATCTGATGTAATCATCTTCAAGAAAAGGGTTGGACTCAACCCTCGCCTGACCCAACGCCCATACATCAACAGGATGCTGATTGAGCGTTGCCAGAATTCCGACTCCGAATTTTTTTGTAAAAAACCAGGCTCCTTCAGCGCTTATTGAGTATCCTGAAGTGGTGAAACATCCATTATCAATATTCTTTGATGCATATGTCCCTAACGGAATGGAAGCACCTGCCCTTATTGATACAAAAGTAGGATTTACCTGAGCACTTATGTTAGAGATCGAATGTATTAACAGTATAACCAAAAGGCATGATACAAAATGGCTGAAATTGAAATTTGCTTTCATGAATATGAATGATAAATGGCAAAAGTATATAAATAATTGTATTTGTATTGAATTATACGACTTTCCTGTTACAACCCTTATGGCAACAGACTTGTCATTATTGCAATTCAAGTAAAAGTGACGATGAATACAGAAACCTACATTGCTTTGCTTCGGGGAATAAATGTGAGCGGACAGAAAAAGATACCTATGAATGAATTAAAGACCCTGATGACGGGTCTTGGGTTCATGAATGTACTTACCTATATCCAGAGTGGAAATATTGTTTTTAATGCGAAAGTTGAAAGTAAGCAATCCTTGGTTGCACGGATTGAAAATGCACTTTGTGCAGTATTTGGATTTGAAGTAAGCGTGATGATCAGAACGCTGACAGAGTTTAAAAGCACATATGAACTGTGTCCGTTTATTCAGGAAAATGGGTTTCTGGAAGAAGCCACGTATTTTGTTTTTCTGTCAGATGGTAGAGCCGAATCAGGAATTCATCTTCCGGTTGATGGTAGTTACCTGCCAGATAGATTTGTGGCTATTGAAAATGAGGTGTTTGTATATTGCCCCGGTGGATACGGAAATACAAAACTAAACAATAATTATTTTGAAAGGAAGTTTAAAACTGTTGCCACAACCCGGAATCTGAATACTGTGAAGCAACTGATCCAAATAGGAAACAATGCAGGAAAGCCCCAGTACAATGAATTGAACACTCCGACAAGCACTAAAATGTAATTTTGAAATTCCGTTTCGGGATATTAAATTTGTTATTCCAAATACATTTCGGGCATTATTTTGGAGCTTACAGATTATTTTTTTATGGAACTGACGCAAGAGCAAATCAACATTATCACTTCAACCGGTGACATCAAAATAAATGCAGTTGCAGGGTCAGGGAAGACCACCACAATTATTGAATATGCCAGAAGACGGCCTGAGAACAGCAAGATTCTGTACCTGGCCTTTAACAAATCAGTGAAGTTAGAAGCTATCAGGAAATTTGCCAAATATGGTCTTGAAAATGTTAAAGTAGAAACGGCGCATTCACTGGCCTACAGCTATATTGTTCCTAAAAATGGGTATACTGTCAGGCCACAGGGTTACAAAACCTACGAAATAGCTGAACTCCTTGGATTGATAGCAGATGGAGAAAAACATGCTGAGTATATCATTGCCAATCATGTAAATAAGTTCATAACCTATTTCTGCAACAGCAATAAGCAGCGGGTGCATGAGTTGAATTATCTTGATGTAGTGACTGATTCTAAGGCGAAAGCATTTGTATCCGGTTTTTACCCATACATCGAAACTCAGACCCGAATTTTGCTGGGGAAAATGGACAAGGGAGAAACGGCTGTAACCCATGACTTTTATTTGAAGAAGTTTCAGTTGATGAATCCGGTACTTCCATATGATTACATTTTGTTTGATGAAGCTCAGGATGCTTCGCCTGCAATGCTGGATATTGTACTGAGTCAAAAGGCTGTGAAGGTGATTGTAGGTGATACCCATCAGCAGATTTATGGCTGGAGACATGCTGTTAACTCACTCGACAAAGCCGATTTCAGGACTTACCGGCTTTCAAACAGTTTCCGTTTCAGTCAGGATATTGCCGATCTTGCTTCAGAAGTTCTAAGCCGGAAAAGCCACATTGCAGCCTATCAACCTTTCCCGATTACCGGCACCGGAACAATTGGCAAGATCAATACAAAAGCCGTGATAGCACGAACGAATCTGGGTTTGCTCCTAAAAGCCATTGAATATATTTCAGAAAAAAGGAATGTGAAGCAAATATATTTCGAAGGCAACATCAATTCATACACCTATGCCGATGAGGGTGCTTCATTGTATGATGTGCTGAATCTGTACAATTTCAAGCCCCAATTGATTAAGGATAAATTGATAAAGGGTATGCAGGATATGGATGAACTTGAGAATTATATTGAAAAGACGGAGGATGCACAACTCTCGATGATGGTGGAGATTGTAAAGGAATATGGCAATGAAATTCCGGGTATAATAAAGAAACTGAAAGAAAAACAAGTTGAAAACGATGAAAAAGATAAGGCAGAAATGATTTTTTCGACAGTTCATCGCTGCAAGGGCATGGAATATGACTCGGTTCAACTGGTAAATGATTTTATCACGGAAGAAAAGCTTGCAAAGTTGATGTACGGTTCGGCGGACGAAGAAATTAACAGGGCTAAACTGATTGAAGAAATTAATCTGTTGTATGTAGCCTTAACACGTGCAAGAAGCAGCCTGCACATTCCCACAGACCTGATGCCGGTTGATTTTCCGGTTTCGAAGCAGATACATGAGATGAAAGTTGAAATCCCGGTAGATACCTGGTCGGGGCCCATATACAAAAACCCTCTTCTGAAAAAAAACAAAAGCAAAGTTTCCACTGAAGATGCAACCAATGAAAAAGCTTATTCCGTGAATGAAATCAGGGAGACCCATGCTGATGCCTATAAACCATGGAATCAGGAGCTTGATGATGAACTGACTGTGATGTATTGCGAGGGAATAAATATCAAAGACATGGCTAAACATTTCGGAAGGACAAAAGGAGCTATCAGATCAAGAATTATTAAGCTGGAACTCGCTGAAATTTACGGCTGAGTAACCGACCACACACCCTGCATTTATAATATTGTAAGACCTCCAGCCGTTCAACAGCTTTCTATTTATCTCAGCAATAACACTTTCTGCATATTTTTTCCGCTCTGATACGGTCTTAAAACTAGAAAACCTACCATAATCCCTGAACCTGACCATTTTGCCAGATGCCGGATTTTGATAGGAATAGTATATGAACCACCTCTTGGTAAGGTTCTCAGATTGGTCATTTAATTTAGCTAAATGCGCAATTTTTTTTCTCATTTGCCGTGGAATTTATCCCCCGATAATATTTTTGCGACAAATGAGACGAAAATCACCTCAATTTTTTTAACAATAAGGCGTTGATTATCAACGCCTTATACCCGTTTGGGTGGATGATGGGATTTGAACCCACGACTTTCGGAACCACAATCCGATGCTCTAACCGCTGAACTACACCCACCGTGTTTGAGGGTGCAAATATACAAAAAAATCGAATAAGCAAAAGACTTCCTTGAATTCAATCCAAAAAGTTGAAGCATTCGCCTATCAGCCAAATTAAATTTGTTTCTATAAATAAAACAGGCGGTCCGCATTGAACCGCCTGCCATTACTGCAATCAGAAGAATTATTTTTTCTTTTTCTTGTCTGATTTTTTATCGGACTTTTTTGACTTTTTGGCCTTCTCAGCTTTTTTGTCTTTTTTTCCGTCTTTGTCTTTCTTATGCTTTTTCTCCGGTTTTACACCTTCCTGTTTTATAACAGCCTGTGCAGCAGCCAGACGTGCAATCGGAACGCGGAAAGGTGAACAACTTACGTAATTAAAGCCAAGCGTATTGCAGAACTCCACTGAAGATGGTTCTCCACCATGTTCACCACAAATACCAATTTTCAGTTTTTTACGGGTCGAACGTCCTTTTTCGACAGCAATGCCCATCAACTGACCAACACCTTCCTGATCAAGAACCTGGAAAGGATCATGTTTCAGGATATTTTTCTTTAGGTAAACGGGGAGGAATTTACCGGCATCGTCGCGTGAATAACCGAAGGTCATTTGCGTAAGGTCGTTGGTACCGAATGAGAAGAATTCAGCAGATTCAGCAATCTTGTCGGCTACTAAAGCAGCTCTAGGAACTTCAATCATGGTTCCGACCATATAGTTGATGCGCTCACCATATTCAGCAAAAACAGTTTCAGCCGTGGTGCGGACGATTTCTTCCTGCATCTGCATTTCCTTCAAGGTTCCGGTAAGAGGAATCATGATTTCAGGTAATGTTTTTATGCCTTTTTTCTGAAGGTTGAGCGCAGCTTCGATGATGGCTCTGGCCTGCATTTCAGAGATTTCAGGATAGGTGTTTCCGAGGCGGCATCCACGATGACCAAGCATAGGATTGAATTCGTGCAGGGATTCAACTTTTGATTTTACTTCTTCTACACTGATTCCCATTTCTTTGGCCATTTCTTTCTGGTTTGCATCTTCGTGCGGAACAAACTCATGCAAAGGGGGATCGAGCAGACGAACAGTTACCGGAAGATCGTGCATGGCTTCGAAAATTCCTTCGAAATCCTCACGTTGCATGGGCAGTAATTTTTTGAGGGCTTCGCGGCGACCAGCTTCATCATCGGCAAGAATCATTTCGCGCATGGCCATGATTTTATCACCACCAAAGAACATGTGTTCAGTGCGGCACAGACCGATACCCTGAGCTCCGAAATTGCGGGCTACCTGTGAGTCATGAGGAGTATCAGCATTGGTGCGCACAAGCATACGGGCATATTTGTCAGCTAACAGCATCAGTTCGCCAAAATCGCCACTCAGTTCGGGGTCTCTGGTTCCTATTTTGCCTTCATACACTTCACCGGTTGAACCATTCAAAGAGATAAAATCACCTTCTTTAAAAGTTTTGCCATCGGCAATCATGGTTTTTTTCTTGTAATCAATCTTCACACTGCCGGCTCCTGATACACAGCATTTTCCCATTCCGCGGGCAACAACTGCAGCATGTGAAGTCATTCCTCCGCGTGCGGTAAGAATACCTTCAGCTACATTCATTCCACGGAGATCTTCGGGCGAAGTCTCAATCCTGACAAGTACTACTTTTTTGCCATCAGCTACCCATTTTTCAGCATCATCGGCCTGAAAAACTATCTGACCGGTAGCTGCACCGGGTGAAGCGGGAAGACCTTTTGAAACAACTTTAGCTTTTTTAATGGCAGCGCCATCAAAAACAGGGTGGAGGAGTTCATCAAGTTTGTTGGGCTCAACACGCAACAGGGCTGTAGGTTCGTCAATCATTTTTTCCTTGAGCATGTCCATGGCAATCTTCACCTGTGCAGCACATGTACGTTTTCCATTACGGGTCTGGAGCATCCACAGTTTACCATCCTGAATGGTGAACTCAATGTCCTGCATATCTTTGTAATGGTCTTCAAGTTTCTGTTGGGTTTCAATCAAATCCTTATAAATTGGAGGCATGGTTTCTTCGAGTGAAGGGAAGTTTGCGGCACGTTCTTCTTCAGTAACGTTTGCAAGTTCTGCCCATCTTTTTGAACCAATGAGCGTGATCTGCTGCGGAGTACGGATACCTGCCACAACGTCTTCGCCCTGAGCATTGATCAGGTATTCGCCGTTGAATAGGTCTTCACCTGTGGCAGCATCACGCGTAAAAGCAACACCGGTGGCTGAATTATCGCCCATATTGCCAAATACCATGGCCTGTACGTTAACTGCTGTTCCCCATTCATCAGGAATATTGTTCAACTGACGGTAGAAAATAGCACGGTCGTTCATCCATGAATTGAAAACGGCCATTACTGAACCCCATAACTGTTCCCATGGGCTTTCAGGAAAATCATGTCCGGTTTGTTTTTTAACCGCGGCTTTAAATCTTTTAACGAGTTCTTTCAGATCATCCGTTGAAAGGTCGGTATCGTTGTGAATACCTTTTTCTTCCTTCAGGTGTTCAATAATTTCTTCAAATGGATCTGCGTCTTCTTTCGATACGGGTTTCATGCCCAATACCACGTCACCAAACATCTGAACAAAACGGCGGTAGCTGTCCCATGCAAAGCGTGAATTGCCGGTTTTTTTGGCAAGTCCTTCAACGGCAGCATCATTTAGTCCGAGGTTCAGAACTGTATCCATCATGCCCGGCATTGAAGCCCTTGCACCTGAACGTACCGAAACCAGACATGGGTTGTTTTTGTCACCAAAACCAGTGCCCATAATCTTTTCGATGAAACGGATGCCCTTTTCAACTTCGGGCCTGATCATTTCAACAACAGCATCGTGGCCGATTTTGTAATAAGCATCACAAACCTCAGTTGTAATGGTGAAGCCCGGAGGAACCGGTACACCTATGAGGTTCATTTCGGCCAGGTTAGCGCCTTTGCCACCGAGCAGGTTCTTCATGTCAGCTTTTCCTTCGGCTTCGCGGTTACCGAAAAGATAAACATGCTTTTCGCCTTTCTTTTCTTTTTTCGACATCGTTTTTAATCCTCCTGAATATTAGAGATTTTATATAACAAATTATATATCAGTATTTAAACTATTTTTTTCAACAACCTGCAAATTTACTTATTATTTCCAAACCATTTACCACATTCAATGAACCATTTTGGTGAAAAATGGGTTTATTCATACGGGTCGGCAATTAAAACTGTTGTAAACAATCGATTGCAGACGATATGAAATAAAATTTAAAAATATTTTATCATGACAGGAATTCAGGATTTTTATGCAGATCATTTTGCACTGTGTTACGGCTGCGGAAGACTCAATGAACATGGGATGCAACTTAAAACCGCTTGGGATGGGGACGAAACAATTACACATTATATTCCTCAGCCTTATCATACTGCTATACAAGGATTTGTGTATGGTGGACTGCTTGCCTCACTGATTGATTGTCATGGAACTGGCTCAGCTTCACTTGCTATTGCCAGAGAACAGGGAATCGAACTTACAGAATTTAATGCACCCCGCTGTGTAACTGCTTCTTTAAAAGTCGAATATCTCAAGCCAACCCCGATTACAGGTTCTATTGTAATTCGCGGAAAAATTAAGGAGTTGAAAGGCAGGAAAGTGACTGTTGAAGCTGAATTGTCAGTGGACGGTGTTGTTTGTGTGATTGGCGAAATACTAGCCATTCAGATAAGAGATGATTTTGGAAAACAGGCAATCTGATTATGTTTCAGAATATAGTCTCTTGCTTTTCAAATGTTTGACTTAATGCAATCTATAACCAATTCCGGAGTAGTTTCGGGCGAATAGCAGATGCGATAATTCTGAATTCCGAATTGATGAATAACTTCTTTGATCAAGGATGGACGGATTGTAATCAGGATGATTTGCGGTGATTTGTTTAGTTGCTGTTTCAGGTCTTGCGCCCATCCTTTCCCGGATAATTCAAGCGGACCAATTTCATCAATAAATACAATCTCTGAACTTGTGTTTTGTAAAGCCAGGTGCCCGAATTTTAATCCATCTTCATAAAAATAGTATTTTCCAACCGAATTTGCCGCAGCACCAGAATCCAAACCAGCCAGAGTTTTTGTTTGGCCGGAGGTTATGTTCATGATTGAATATCCAATGTGCTTATCATCAACAATCAGCGATGGCTGAATGATCCCGGATACTTTATAGCCTTTATGATTGCACATCCGGCTGATTTCCTGCATAAGCAGTGATTTTCCGGAGCCTTTTTCGCCTGAGATAATGATTACCAGCGGCCTAATTTCAAAATTCCGTACGTGCTCAAGCCAGAGCCCGGTTTGTAAAACCATGGTTTTGATTACACTGACCGGATTTGAGGCGAAAATCTTCACGGGTGGAAGGTTACTGAGCATTTGAGGCAACATACCAAAAGCCACCTCCATTGATGCAGGCAACTGATTAAACCCCCTTTTGGCCAGATATTTTATGATTGCCGGATTGTACAATTCTTTGCTGATGGCTGCAAATCCCGTAATAATCAATGCCGCCCTGAAATTCATGGCAATACCTGCAAGTATTCCTGACCATAATGGTAAACCAGATTCCTGAAATCCGGAGAATAACATGCTGGTTAGAAACGTAATGATAATAAAAAAAATCCAGAAGCCAGGTTTCAGCAAAGTGCGCAGGGCACGTTTGTATCGTATTGCCCACACAACTACCATCAGACTGATTCCAATTGCCCAGAAAACCGGGGGCGTGTAGTTGATAAGCAACAGTCCGCATATCAACATAATCACATTGATTATCAGCCATAGTAAGCTGTATTTGAAATCATCAGCTTTGTTTTTAACTACCGGCGGGTAAATTTTATGATTTCGGATATCTGGAATATCACCGCTATGGCAATTTATTTTTTTACCAATGTAAATGCCTGTTAATGCAGCAATTATCCCAAAAATAATATAGAAGGAAGCCAGAATGAAAATTGGTGACC
>CAZKCK010000014.1:0-41687 GCA_964550695.1 uncultured Bacteroidales bacterium
CGTAGTCGTAATTTACCATCCAGTTAATGCCAAATTTATCGGTACACATGCCAAACCATGCTCCCCAGCAAGTCTTCTGTTGAGGCATGCCAATGGAACCACCCTCAGCCAGTCCATTAAAAATTCTGGTTGCATCTTCTTCTGAATCAGTATTTACTGATAATTGAACGTTGGTCCCGGAAATGTGGCAATGCCCCATTGATTTTACAATATAGCTGACAAAACCTATAAATATAAAAGAAACACAAGAATCAGGATAGCAATAGCAGGTCTTAGAAAAAAGACAAACGAACCAAATCCCCGATCACTTTTGTTTATGATAAACAGGCTGATCAAAAATGCCGGAGTCAGGCAGATTAAAGCAACAGACATTAAAATTGAGTTACCCTGCATGTTTGCGCTTTTCAATAAAATTCCGGCACAGGCCACACTTAAAGCGATAAACAAAATTTTTGAGATAAAAATCACAAACCCGTAATTTCCTTTTGTGCCCTCAGTTTCATTTGACAGTTGTGGAACTGGCAGAAAGGTATTCAAATAATAAATTAATGATGATAGCACAGCTCCAACCTGTAGAAGAAAATCGAAACCAGGTATTTTCATGACATGCAATAAAAGGCCAGTCATGAAAACAGGTACAGCTATTTTTTCAGCCAATATTAGCTTTTCCGGATTTTCTTTGAGATATTTAGTCACCGGATTCTCAGTTTGGTTAATGTCCATAGTTTAAATTAAAAGTTAAATTAAAATTAATCAGTTCGGGTCAAATTACCTGAGAGGCGGAACGCTGATATTTACCATAATTATTTAGTTTCTGGAGCAGGTTTCATTACTGCATCTTCCTTTTTATTCGGATCCATCATTTCCATGAGCTTCAGTCCCAGCAAACCTTCAATGGCATTGCCATTCCCGTTGTTTCCACCAATCAGTACATCCGGTATAAGTTTAATATGTCCTTTGGCCAATTCCTCGGTTATTTTATAACGTGTAAAGTTTTCACCACCAAGCGCTTGCACGGCCAACTCATAGGCTTCTGCCGTCGATTTACCAATTGCAAGTATTTTTCCGGCTTCAGCATTTCCTGTAAGTGTAATTTGTTCAGCCTGAGCTGAAGCTTTCAGTTTGATGGCCTCCGATTCAGCCTGAGCCCTTGCTCGGGTTGATTCGGCCTCGGCATGGGCGCGCATTTTGGTCGATTCAGCTTCGGCACTTACGGCAAGCTTAACACTTGTGGCATCCCCCTCAGCTTTTTTAACGGTAGCATTGGCAGTACGTTCTGAAATCTCAACGCTTTGCTGCGCTTTCACAATATCTTTCTGCATGTCCGCAATGGCTGTTTCCTTTTCCATTCCCTGACGGGTCTCCTGAGCTTTTTTCTGAGTTTCGTACGTCACTTTCTGTTCTTCGGCTATCTTACGGTCTGTCAGGGTCTTCATCAGGGTTTCAGGAGGTACAATATCACCAATCAGTGTATCAACAGCATTCACATTGTACTCGTCGAGTACTTTTTTAATGTGGGCTTTGGCCGATTCCTGTCTTTCTTTACGTGTGCTCAGAAAGGCAATCACATCACTGTCCTGGGCTGAATTACGGAAATAATTGCCAATAGTTGGTTCCAGAACCTGTGATACCAGATTTACCATATTCCCGAACCGGGCTATAACCTTGGGAGCTTCGGTGGATGGGACATGAATAATTTGCGCTACATCCAGATTAAACGGGAATCCGTCTTTTGAACGAACAGTAATGGTTGAAAGGTTTTTATCCAGATTGTGGGCTTCACTTCGCGCAGTTGCCCAATTCAGAACAAGGTTTGTGGTTGGCACCAGTTCAACTTTCATAATATATTTATTGATGGGATATTTCCCGGGGCCCAGGGGTTCAAGCCAAACACCCTTAAATCCTTTTTCAACAATGTTACCATGTTTAAATTCGTTGCCGGTCAGATCTTTGCCTTCCTGACCGATGTATGAAATTACAACACCTACATATCCGATCGGGATTTCGGTCATCGGGGTTTCCTCAACCTGTATAGCCCAGGGATTCAGGTTATACGAACCGGCAAGGATTACCTGGGGTTGTAAGCCCCTGTTGCCGTTGCTTTTAATAAAGTAGTCAAAATCCTGAAAATTGTTATGGCCATCGATGATTTTGCCTGCAATCTGCCCCGCTTCAATCGGAAGTCCATCGAGGGTTGTGACAATGCCGACCATACTCTCCTGAATACGAATCATATCAGTGATTGAAATCTGAAATAACATGGTGTTTATACGGTATGAACCCGCGGTGATGTAGGTTGACTGCCTTCCTCTTTGCCCATTGTTCATCAGGAATTTGTCAGCATCCTGAAAATTATCACAGTCAACCCTTTGGGCAAGTATATTTCCGGTGGGGATCTCGTAACCATCTCTGGAAAGTACGAGTCCGATTTTGCCTTCGGGAATCACTGTAAACGATTCCATAGTGATATCAAACTGCCAAACCCATTTCCAAAAATACAGACCCGGGGCCAGTGTCCTGGCCTGAAAACCTGCTTCACCCTTTGTGGCAATAATCCGGCCATCAGGCAATTCTTTATTGGGTCCGAAAAGGACAAATTTTTTGGTAACAAGACCTATTTTATCTTCCGGTACGATAACCATTCCGAGTAAAAACCTGAAAATAAATTTGTAAAGTGCAATACTCACTACGATGAGGAGTATCCACCAGTAATTTAAAATTGAAATTTCCATAATTATTCGATAAAATTTTTATGTTTTTGCTTTTTGAAACTTATAGGTTGATATCTTGATTTTCACACTATTTCGAATACAATCGATATTTAAAGGGCCCTTTCCAATTATCAGTGGCAATGGAATAATCGTTATACATTTTGTTGAAGCAAATGTAAAAAATCTTTCAGCCGATTTTTACAATGGCCGGTTATTTTAATTTTTTTCTACTTTTACACCAAAACCCTTAAATTGGAAAAGAAAGCACTCTTCCGCCGGAAATCAGTTGATTTGATTCTGCGCCATGCCGGTGAAACCGAGAGCAGTGGTTCGGGCATGAAACGCAGCCTCGGTGTAGTTGACCTGACAGCATTTGGCATAGCTGCCATAATTGGTGCCGGAATTTTCAGCACGATCGGAAATGCTGCTGCCAGCGGAGGCCCGGCTGTTTTGCTTCTGTTTGTGTTTACGGCATTTGCCTGCGGTCTCTCGGCTTTGTGTTATGCCGAATTCGCCTCGGCCATTCCAATCAGCGGCAGCGCTTACACATACGCTTATGCCAGCTTTGGTGAACTCATTGCCTGGATCATCGGCTGGGATTTGATCATGGAATATGCAGTTGGCAATATTGCGGTGGCAATTTCATGGTCGGGCTATTTTACCGGACTGATGGCTGGACTCGATATCCATATTCCGGCATGGTTATGTATCGATTACCTGAGCGCTTACAAAGGTTACAGCCAGTTTATTGCGTCGGGGCTGCCTTTTTCAGGTGCCGATGCAAACCTGCAGGAAGCATTCACGGCCTGGACCAATGCACCACAATTTATAGGGATGCGTTTGATTGCCGATCTTCCTGCTTTTGGTATCGTGATTCTGATAACTTATCTGGTGTATGTGGGAATATACGAGACCAAGGTGGCAGGTAACCTGATGGTGTTGCTGAAAATCATTATCCTGATGGTGGTTATTGGTGTAGGTTCATTTTATGTTGACCCGGAAAACTGGAGTCCGTTTGCGCCCAATGGTGTGGCAGGTGTATTGAAAGGAACGGCGGGTGTATTCTTTGCATATATCGGGTTTGATGCCATTTCAACAACTGCCGAAGAATGCCGCAATCCCCGCCGCGACCTTCCACGTTCAATGATTTACGCCCTTGCTATAACCACAGTACTATATATCATTATAAGTCTGGTACTTACCGGTATGGTTTCATATTCTGAACTTGCTGTGAGCGACCCGCTGGCTTATGCTTTCGAAAAACTGCATCTCACACAATTATCAGGATTTATTGCGCTTGGCGCTATCATTGCCATGGCGGGCGTATTGCTGGTATTTCAGGTGGGTCAGCCACGCATCTGGATGAGCATGAGCCGTGATGGTCTGCTTCCTCCCCGATTCTCAAAACTGCATCCCAAATACAGAACCCCCGCTTTTGCAACCATTATCACAGGAATTGTAGTAGCCGTACCATCATTATTCCTGAACCTCACCGAAGTAACCGACCTCACAAGTATTGGAACCCTGTTCGCCTTTGTTCTGGTGTCAGGTGGAATATTGGTAATCAGGGGTAAAAATCAGGAAACCCTGGCTGGAAACCAGAAAGGGTTCAGGGTTCCGTATTATAACAGCAGGTATTTTCTACTGCCTGCATGGCTGCTTGTACTTGCAATCCTTTGGTTTTCATCACCTGATTTCTTTTCAATGGATTCATTTTCAGGAAAATTTACAGGTGGTTGGGGCGTCATAAAACACCTTATTCCATCCTTTATTTTTATTGTAAGTGCAGTTGTAATCACTTTTTTTGCGGTGGTCAGGCGGTGGTCACTCATCCCGGTACTTGGATTACTCACTAATTTTTACCTGATGTCAGAACTTGGCATTACCAACTGGCTCCGCTTCGGGATTTGGCTTGTAATCGGATTAGCACTTTATTTCACCTATGGATATAAAAAGAGCCTTTTAAATTTGTAATTTCAAATCAATCAAATTATACCTAACGAGGCATGGATTATTATCATTTGCTACTTTTACTCGTTGGAGGCCTTCTAACAGGTTTTATCAATACACTGGCGGGTGGTGGCTCAATTATCTCACTGTCAGTGCTGATGTTTCTCGGGCTCGATGCCAGTATAGCCAACGGGACAAACCGTATCGCCATCGTTTTTCAAAGCCTTGCATCTGCGGGTTCATTCAGACAGGGAGGCATGCTCGAACTCACCAAAAGCCGGTGGTTAACCATTCCTGCTATTCTTGGTTCAATTGCCGGGGCATGGATTGCTGTTGATCTGAATAAGGAACTGATTGAAAAAGCCATCGGAATCGTGATGCTTGGAATGGTGTTTTTCATTCTTTACAAGCCGGAGCAATGGCTGAAAGGCAGACCTGAACTGTTGGATAAACCGGTGACTCCCTTACGTATCGTTTTATTTTTTTTGATAGGTGTTTACGGAGGATTTATACAGGTTGGCATTGGTTATCTGCTCCTGGCAGGGCTGGTGCTGAATGCCGGGTATGATCTCGTGAAAGCCAATGCCTTAAAAGTTTTCATCACATTTGTTTATTCCCCTTTTGCTTTGATTGTTTTTATATATCACAACCAGATACACTGGAAGTACGGATTGGTACTTGCAGCCGGTGCCACAGCCGGAGGGTTCATCGCATCACGGATGGCTATAAGGAAAGGTGCCGGTTTTATCCGCTGGTTTATAGTGGCTGTCATCCTAATGACCTGTGCCAAAGTTTTTGGGTTGGATCGCCTATTTGGATGAATCGTAAATAATTAAACAGAAGATAAGGATAATGGTAAGTGCAACTTAACCTTATCCTTTACCTCTGCCGTAATTCAGTCAACTATTTCTTTTCTTCCTCGTAAAGTTTGTCTTTGGCAACCTTTTCAACTTTGTCGTCGTTCTTCAGCTTTTTAGAGATGGCTGAAAATGGTGCTGATACAACTTCCTGTCCCTTTTCAACACCACTCAGAATCTGTATGTAGCTGTTGTCCTGAATACCGGACTTAACTTCCTGTAGTTTAACGGCTCCATCCTTGTATAAAAATACATATTCCTTAATCAGTTCTGTACTGGCTTTCTTCTTCGTGTTTTCATCATCCGCTTCATCTTCGTTTGTATTTTCCTCAGTTTTCTGGAAACGTTTTATCTTACCGGTTGTATCAGAACGTGTTGTAACGGATTGAATAGGGACACAAAGCGCATTTTCAACCGTCATGGTTTGAATATCAACGGTAGTCGACATTCCTGGTCTGAATGGTGAATAGTCAGGATGCTCAGCCGGAATGAGGTCAGCATAGGATTCAAGCAATATGTGAATTTTAACCTGAAAGTTTGTAACCTGATCAAGGCTTGCACCGGTGGTGGTGGCAGAGGTGGCAATTTCGGTCACAACACCCTTGAATTTGCGGTTCAGGTAGGCATCAACTTCTATCAACGCAGTGTCGCCCATCTGTACCCTCACAATGTCATTCTCATTCACATCAACAACGGCTTCCATACTGTTCAGGTTAGCAATCCGCATAATTTCGGTACCACTCGAAAACTGGCTTGCACCTGTTACGCGTTCACCTTTTTCAACACTTAACTTTGAAACCCGGCCATCATTGGGCGAAAAAACAACTGTTTTTGTAAGGTCTTCTTTGGTCTTTCTTAGCGCAGCTTCTGAACTGCTGATTCCAAATTCAGCGGCTTTAATATTCTGAATACCGGCTTCAAGATCGGCCTTTGCAACATCAAAATTGGTTTTTGCCGTTTCATAATCTGAATCAGAAATAACTTTTTTCTCCCAAAGCGATTTGTTGCGATTATAAGTTAATTCAGCATTTTTAAACCTGGCCTCAATGGTGGCTTTCTGGGCTTTGGCGTTTGCAAGACTGGCCTTCTGTGAATTCAACTGGGCCGTACTCTGCTCATAAGCTGATTTATATATTTCGGGATCAATTTTCGCAAGCAAATCTCCGGCCTTTACCTTGTCGCCTTCTTTAACGTAAAGCTCTACTACTTCTCCAGAAATATAGGGACTTATTTTAACATCAGTTTCAGGTTGAATTTTGCCGTTTGCTGAAACAGTTTCGGTAATTGTACGATTTTCAATAACCTCTGTTGAAATTTTTTCAAGATCTTTATTGTTACGTTTATTATACGCCAATACAATAAGTATTATCACCAGTAACGCACCGCCACCGATATAATACCATTTCTTATTCGATTTGTTTTTCATTTGGTTCAATTTTTAGCTCTGTAAGTCCGGCCCTTTTCTACTTTGGCCAGAGGTATTTGTTAATTATTTAAGGGTTAATGGTTTATCCATGTAAAAATCAAGAATCTTTGTTTTAAACACAAAGTCGAATTTTGCTTGCACCAGTTCCGATCTGGCTTTGAGCAAATCATCTTTGTTCTGGTTATACTCAACAGCGGTCAGGAGGCCCACTGCGTATTTCTGTTCGGCATAATGATAGCTTTCGCTTTGTGCCTCAACCTTTTTTCCGGCCGACTGATACTTTTTAAGCGCTGCGTTGGCATCGGCAGCGGCTTGTTGAATAATCTTTTTCAGATTATTTTTTGCAAGCTGAAGATCATAATTGGCATTTTCGATGGCTATTCTGGCTCTGTTTACATTTGTGCGAGCCCGCAACCCGTTAAAGATGGGAATGTTCAGGTGAATTCCCAATGATTTATTCTGGTTGTCGCTAAGCTGATCAGAAAATGATCTGGTTCTCAATTCTGACTTTTGCCCATATGCCAGCACAGTATCAAGCCCGGTCTGGGTAATCCCGATTGGATAAACATAATCAACCGGAGCCACATTGGGATCAACTTCTTTGGCGGCACCTGAATAACCGGTAGCCCAGCTTGCAGTCAGCGATAATGACGGGCTATAGGCTCCACGTGCAATTTCGAGATCTTTTTTTGATACTTCAAGTTTTAGTTCAGAGCTTAAAATATCAGGTTGATTCTTAACGGCATAATTGTATACGTCATTTGGCGGTATAGCTCCACTGATAGCGGGTTTTATTTCACCAATGTCAGGAACCTGAATCATAAAATCAGGATCATCGTTTTTATCGATTAATTGAGCCAGAGAAAGCAGTGATATATCAAGATTATTCTGTGTTTCGGTTACAAGTAATTCAGCAGCAGCTACCTGGGCATCCATATTCAGAAGTTCTCCCTGAGCAAGCGTTCCGGCCTCAACCATAAGCCGGGTCCGATCGCGCTGTTGCTGGGTTATATCAAGTTGATTCTGGTTAACCTTCAACATTTCAACATAATACAGAGCCTGCAGATAAAATGTGGTTACATTCAACGAAATATCGTTCATTAGTTTTTCAACATCCACCTGGCTCATTTTCAGATTGATCTGATTCTGACGCATGGTGTTGAGTTTCTGAAATCCACTAAAAATTGAAACCTGGGTGGACAAATAAAAATTATTGGATTGAACCCTTTCAGTTGCAAAGCTATTGGTATAAGGGTCAACGGTTTGCCCCCAATTGTAACCATGTGAAGCACTTGCATTTAATGTTGGAAGCATATCGAATTTTGACTGACTCAGTGTCATTTTGTATTGTTCAATATTCAGAAGTTGTTTCTTCACATTAATATTTTGCGTACGTGCATAATTAATGCAGTCTTCGAGCGACCATAGCTTTTGCCCCTGGCTGTTACCCAGCATGGGCCACATTATTATTAAACTGATTATTAAAGCCTTAATGGCATTTATTACAGCAATCTTTTTAATTTCCATTGTATCTGATTCAATGGTTACTATTCTGGTTTTCATTTAGCGAAAAGTTTAACGGGTAGCAGATTTATAAAATCACGCATGTCTAAAAACATGCCACAAATTTAATTATTTAAATTACAGTAGTTTAATTATTATTGAAAAGACGGTTGCCGTATCATGTGTTCGGTTGAAATACAACGGTTGTGCGCTAACGGACATTGCATTGACTCCGGAAACATTTTTTTTGATGTGTGCATCAATCTCATTTGTACATTTGTAGCATAAATTATTTGTACATGAAAGCCCATATAACCGCACTGTTCATTCTGTTGGCTACTTACTGTAACTCATCGGATGTAAAAGCACTATCTACAGGTTTAATCAGTGATACTGTTGATGTTACGCATTATGAGATCCGGTTAAGCATCATGAACTTCGCCGCGAAACAACTTTCAGGTTATGCCATCCTTTCAGTCACACCCCGGATGAACAACGTCAGCCAGATTCCGCTTGATTTCCTGCAACTTGAGGTTGACTCAGTGAAAGTTGACGGGATGCCTGTGAGTTCATGGTATTACAACGATACTTTATTACGTGTTCCGCTTGGTACAGCTATCAATATTGGCGATACGATAAAGCTGAAAATCAGGTATCATGGCATTCCTGTGATTGAACCCGGCAACTGGGGCGGGTTTCATTTTTCATCAACACTGGCTTACAACCTGGGGATTGCTTTTGAGGCTGACCCGCACAATTACGGCAGGGTGTGGTTTCCGGGCGTGGATGATTTTATCGACCGGGCAACTTATGATTATTACATTACCACCGAAAACGACAAAATGGCTGTTTGCGGAGGAAGCTTTGCCGGCGTAGCTTCCAATCCTGACAATACCAAAACCTGGCATTGGCGCATGAACCAGACCATTCCTGCTTACCTTGCTTCCGTTGCTGTTTCTAATTATTCCGAACTCACTGATATTTATAATGGTATGAATGGCGATGTACCGATTGGCCTGCATTTCAGACCTTCTGATACAGCCGCCGCCACAGCCCTGTTTACGAATCTGAAAGATATTTTGGAAACCTTTGAAAATCACTGGGGCCCCTACCCTTTCGACAGGGTTGGTTTTTGCGGAACCACCCAGGGCGCAATGGAACATGCCTCCAATGTGGCTTATCCAACATCTTCATTATCAATTACAGATGAATGGTTATATGCACATGAACTCTCACACATGTGGTTTGGTGACAAAATTACCTGTTCAACTCCGGAAGATATGTGGATAAATGAAGGCTGGGCTACCTTTAATGAATTGCTGTTCAGGGAAGGTCTTTACGGAACTGAATCATACCGTATCACTTACAATGATAAACTAAGGAACGTATTGCAGTTTTGCCATTTCAAAGACGGCGGTTACCGGGCACTTTTCGGAATACCAAACGAATACACCTATGGCGAAACTGTATACCAGAAAGGAAGTCTGGTAGTACATTCATTACGCAATTACCTTGGCGATGCGGCTTTCTTCCCGGCAATGACAAGCTTTTTAAATGATTATGGGTTTCAGCCTGTTTCATCCATACAAATGCGTGATTATCTGACGCAAAAAACCGGAGTCAATATGAACAGTTTCTTCGACAGTTGGGTATTTTCACCCGGATTTCCCGGTTTTGTAATTGATTCATGCTATCTGGGGCATGCATGTAACCAGACAGTTGCAACCGTTTATATGCAGCAAAAACTTAAAGGAGCAACTGATTTTTATAACGACAACCATGTAGATGTTACGTTTATTGATTCATTGATGAATACATTTACGGTAAGCATGAATTTTTCGGGACAGTACGGATCTCAAACGTTCAATCTGCCATTCTGGCCGGCTTTCTGCATGGCTGATTATTACGACAAGGTTGCAGATGCCACAACTGATTACAGCTATCGTTTTAAACAAACCGGTGACCTTGATTTTAAACAGACCTATTTTCTGGCAACTGTAAATACTTGTCCCGACTCTGCTTTTATGCGTGTAACACATAACTGGACAGCTCCTGATCCGCTTAAAATTCCCGAACCCGGTTTGAAACTTTCCGATTACCGTTACTGGCGTATTGATGGTATTTTCCCGGAAGGATTTTCGGCCAAAGGAAGATTTTTTTACAGCAAAGCCAGTCACCTTGATGATTCATTGTTTCAAAACCCGGATGATTCGCTTGTAATGCTTTACCGTGAATCGCCTGCAAAAAACTGGCATGCAGTTCCTTTTACCCGTCTGGGCTCAACCACAGGTTACATTTATGTTGATAACATAAAGGCAGGAGAATACACACTTGCGTCGTGGGATGCCGCTTATGTGGGCATTGTAAGGAATGAAACTGAAACCATGAACCGCCTTACCGTAAGTCCAAATCCATCATCCGGAAAGTTCAGCATTTCTTATGTAACAGATGCTCCTGCTGAACTGAAAATTTATGGTACAGGCGGAAGACTCGTTTACCAGACAAATGTTGCAAAAGGAAACGGAACAATTCAATGGGTTCCGGCAGGATTAAAATCCGGGATATTTTACATTCATATTCAAAACATGGAAAAGCAAACGATTGCCATTGCCAAAGCCATACTTACGAAATAACAACGCTCTCAACAATCGAGAAATCAAAAAGTTATATCTGAATTCACTATTACATTGAGGCTACGGGGTAAAATTCGGAAATTAAACGGGGAATGACCCATTGATTCTCCGTCAACTTCCAGCAGAACAGCAGGTTCAGATTCGACCGAAATACTGCTGCCCCTGAAGGTTTTTATCTTGGGATGGCTGATGAATGAGCCGTCGTAAAGGTTTTTGATTTGGGTAATAACAGTGAATTTCCCGATTTTTTTGATCAGTGTAAGGTCAAACAAACCATCGTCGGGTATGGCATCAGGCAATTGCTTCATACCCCCGCCATTGTATTTACAAATACCTACACTCAGGCTGAAAGTTTTGCCGGAATATTCCTCATTGTCAACACGCAACGATACTTTTGTAAATTTATAATACAGCAGGCTGGTAAACATACTAATAAGATACGAAAATGGTCCACCTTTGCCCTTATCCTTGCTGAGATTGGTTTTACGTGCCACTTCGGCATCATAGCCCATACCGGCAATATTTACGAAATAACGCTCATGCGGCAGATTATCACTAAAATATGTAACACATCCTACATCCTGAATAAACTTACGGCCGTTGGCAATTACCTGAATGGCTTCGGCGTAAGTAAAAGGAATATGGAATGTACGGCACCAGTCGTTGCCGGTTCCAACAGGAATCATTGCAATTGTAAATTCTTCAACAGCAGCTTCATTCTGCAGAAATAAGCCATTTACAATCTCATTCAAAGTTCCGTCGCCACCCACCACAATAAATTTTCTGAAACCTTGCCTGACAGCATCAACAGTAATACTGATAGCCTGTTCTTTTTTTTCAGTATGTGTTACATCAAACGCAATTCCTGATTTTGTGAGCAGCTTGCTGATGACCGGCCAGTCTTTGGCAGTTTTGCGGCTTCCGGCATTTGGATTCACGATGACCTTCCACCGGTTTTGAATACCCTGATTGGTTACTGACATTTTCTATAAAATTGAAAATAAAGGATGCAAAGGTATCTAATTGTTAATATGTAACATACAAAACAACTTTCAAAGCTGATACTCAGATTGATTTAGATTTCCAATGACCTGATTTTAAATAATATAATGAGAGTAAGCCAAGTACTGAAAAGTACAAAAATTCCGCAGTCCATATAATTTGGATGGGTTGATTCAAATGCACCATCAACCAGGTATAAATCAGGTATAAAATAATGGTAAACAGTTCAATAGCCATTGCAATTGAAGTGTTCCCGGTTCCTGACAAACCCTGAAAAAGGGTAACAGATACAGCAAATAGCACCATGACACCACAAACCAGATAAAATGTTGATTTACATGCCTCTATTAAGACCGGATCAGAAGTATAAATGCGAAGAAAATAATACGGAAAGAGTGCTGCGATACCAGCAAATACAAATAAAACGCCTGCATTAAGAAAGGTGACTTTTTTAATAATCAGCATAACGTGCTTTGGTCCATTTTGGCCAATTGAGTTACTAACAAGCGAATTAACGGAGGTGGCAAATGCCCAGATAGGGATCATTAAAACCATGTATATACTTCTTACAATGTTTGATACAGCCAGATTTCGTTCACCGGTCTTCTCGATAATCATAAAAAATATCAGCCATCCACCCAGTGAAAAGAAATTCTGCAGCATGACCCAGACTGATAGATTAAGCGTACTCAGGATGACTGAAAAATGAATTTTTCTAAACCTGAAAAGGTGATATTTACCTGTGTTTACCTTAAAGAGGGTATAAGACACAAAATATACTGTTGCTATTGCTTCTGCGATTACTGAAGCGATGGCGGCTCCGGCAATACCCATGGCAGGGAAACCAAAATGACCAAATATCAGGCAGTAATCGAGCACAACATTGCTGATGGCCATAATGGCGGAGGAATATCCGAGTGAGCGGGTTTTGGTAACTGCCACAAAGAATGACCTGAAATTTACATTTGCAAACGCAAATAAAATTCCCCAGATCCGGTAACGCATAAATTCATAACACCCCGCACGAATCTGGTCTGACTCAATAAATTGATTTAAAAAAGGTCTGATAAAAACAAGAACAAATCCAAGTACCAGCAGCCCAAAAACCAGGAGTGTATAAAACCCGTGATTGGCAATGCCCCCAATTTCGGCATATCTTTTTTCGCCATTGCGTCTCGACATCAGAATCTGTGCTCCGCTTGCAAAGCCGAAACCAAGCATATAAATGGATATATAAATCAATCCGCCGATTGCAGATGCGCCCAATTCAACTTCGCCGAGCCTGCCCAGAAAAGCTGTATCCGTAACATTCACAACATTCTGAGCCGCCAGACTCAACATAATCGGCATGGCTATTTCCCATATCCTTCGGTAGGATGTTTGATTTTGGTCAGTCAAAATGTAAAATTGCGGCTTATTGATTTATCCTTCTTGCAAAAGTTCAGAATTTTTCAAGCCTCAAGCTTTTTTATTTCTGACAAAAACTGATCAAACAAGAAGGGTTTGGTAAGTACGGCATTGGCACCAAAAAGTTTCGAAATCCGCAGATAATCATCAGCAGGAACATATCCACCTGCTGAAATAGCAAGAATACGAACTGATTGTGAAACTTTCCTCACTTCGGTTATTAATTTCAGCCCATCGCTCCCGGGCATGCGTATATCTGTAATCAGTATTTCATAAGGCTTCGAATTAAACTTAAGCAGACCCTCTTCTCCATTTCCAGCTATATCAGTGACATAACCGTTCTTTTCCAGCAGAATCTTTAATCCGTTGGCAAAGGCAGTTTCATCATCTACAAGCAGAATTTGCTTCATTTGATTCAGGAAATTTATGACCACTTTTTACTGAGATACTGTAAAAACATTGCAATAGTCAACAAGGACTACGCAAGTAATTTAAATATATTTTGAAGAAAGGCTGAAAAGTATCGCAACCATTGCTGTCAAAGTATTTTTTGAATGTGTAAATTTACTACAATTTGTGTCGTAAAACACAAATTTGACAAAAAAAAGATTCAAAAAAAAAGCCCTGCAACAGTTCTGCAGAGCTTATAATCAGATTATCAACAATTTATACGTTTTACTCATTCACATATTTTACACCGGGAAGCTCTTTCCCTTCAATGTATTCGAGCATTGCACCACCGCCGGTTGACACGTAACTCACTTTATCAGCCAGATTGTATTTATTGATGGCAGCCACAGAGTCGCCGCCGCCTATCAGTGAATAGGCCCCCAAAGCGGTTGCTTTGGCCACGCTATGTGCAACAAATTTGGTTCCTTCTTCAAAACTACTCATTTCAAATACACCCATCGGGCCATTCCATAAAAGGATTTTTGATGCTGAAATAACTCCATCAAAAAGCTTGCATGATTCCGGGCCAATATCCAGTCCCATCCAGCCATCAGGAATTTGATTCACCCCGCAAACCTTTTTATTTGCTTCATTGTCAAATTTATCAGCAACAATGGTATCAACAGGCAGATAAATATTCACACCCATTTTTTTCGCCTTTTCCATAGCTTCCAAAGCTACCGGAATAAGTTCTTCTTCAATCAGTGAATTTCCAATAGTACCTCCCATAGCTTTGATAAATGTAAACATCATACCGCCGCCAATGATTAAATTGTTTACCCTGGGTAAGAGGTTCTGAATAATCTCAATTTTGCCCGAAACTTTGGCTCCGCCCAGAATAGCGGTAAAAGGCTTTTCATCACTTTCGAGTACTTTTTTCAGGGCAGCCAGTTCATTACCCATCACATAGCCAAACATTTTAGCTGTCGGAAAAAACTTTGCAATAACGGCTGTGGAAGCATGGGCACGATGTGCGGTTCCAAAAGCATCGTTTACATATACATCACCAAGGGCAGCCAATTTGCCTGCAAATTCTTCATTTCCCTTTTCTTCCTCTTTATAAAACCTCAGATTTTCAAGCAATAAAACTTCTCCCGGCTGAAGCTCTGAACTGAGAATTCTGGCAGATTCACCAATACAGTCGTCGGCAAATTTTACTGGCTTCCCGATTTTCTGAGCCAGATAACCAACAATGTGTTTTAAACTGTATTTATCAACAGGTCCGTCCTTGGGTCTTCCAAGGTGCGACATCAGGATGACCGAACCGCCATCGGCAAGAATTTTGCCTATGGTTGGTATGGTTGCATCTATTCTGGTGGTATCGGTTATTTCGAATTTTTCATTCAGGGGAACGTTGAAATCAACACGAATCAGCGCCCTTTTCCCTTTAAAGTTATAGCTGTCTATCGTTTTCATAATTAATTAGTTAAATATATTAATAAGCTTTGCAAAGATATTAGAAAAATCCGAAAAACCCAAATATGATCAAAGCATTCCCTGTTATCGTAACTGTTTTTTTGGTTTACCTTTGTGCCCACCGGATATCATACCGGACCGATTGCTAATTTTATAACATCATAAAAATCAGTTTTTAAAAAATATTCCAGCAGTATCCAAACAATCAAACTTCGATATGGATAGTCTAAGAATTCATTGTATTCAGGCTGATCTTGAATGGAAAAACAAGACAGGAAACCTGTGTAAATTCAGCAAACTGATCGAAACTTCAGCACCATCTGATCTTATACTCCTGCCTGAAATGTTTTCTACCGGTTTTGTTATAACTGATTCAATGTTTGCTGAACCGATAAATGGTGAAGCCTCACAATGGATGACTGACACAGCCCGGCAAAAAAAATGCGTCATTGCCGGCAGCATTTTTATAAACGATGAAGGCTTTGCTAAAAACAGGCTGCTATGGGCAACACCTGATGGTATAAGCGGATGGTATGACAAACGGCATTTGTTCAGGATGGCAGGTGAACAGAATTTTCTGAAGTCAGGGAATGAAACGGTTGTGTTTAACCTTCATGACTGGAAAATTATGCCACTGATTTGTTATGATCTCAGGTTTCCTGTATGGTCAAGAAACTGGTATAAAGATGGAACATATAAATATGACATCCTTACGTACCATGCCAACTGGCCGGAAGTCAGGAGCCACGCATGGAAATCGCTGTTAATAGCCCGTGCAATCGAAAACCAGGCATACGTGATCGGCATCAACCGATGCGGTTACGATGGCAATGGAATTTTGCATTCAGGTAATACGATGGTTATTGACTTTAATGGGAATATTATTGCTGAATCGCGCAACAACTCAGAAGAAGTTATTTCAGTTGAACTGTTTATGGATAAACTGAACGAATACCGCAGGAATTTTAAGGTAGCAGCCGATTGGGACACATACAAAATTATTGACTAATAACAGATTATGAAAATATTATACACATTTATTGCATGCTTCATTATCAGTATTTCTGTTTATTCACAGGAAAAGGAATATGCAAAATGGATTATAAACAAGCTTGCTTCACCCGAAATGAAAGGACGCGGGTACGTTGACAAGGGGGATTTAAAAGCGGCAAAATTCATAGCTTCAGAAATGAGCCGGCACGGGCTTAAACCGCTTTATAAAAAATATTTACAGGAATACACTTTCAGCATCAACACTTTTCCCGGAGATATGAACCTGTATGTTGATGGCAAAGAACTGAAACCCGATGCGGATTATCTGGTTTCGCTGGCATCTCCCCAAACAAAAGGCAACTATGAGTTGCAGTGGCTGTTGAACGATTCAATAAAAGACAGTCCCTTGTATTCCAAATTAATGAGCAGCAATTTGACAGGCACCGTTATTGTGACTGATAAATATCACAAAGAGTTTTCTGACACAAATCTGCTCAGGGCTGCGGGGTATATTTACCTTAAAGACAGTGCATCTATCTTAACATGGCGGGCTTCGAACGGGCATAAGCTGAAAGATTTTTTTGTTCTGGATATTAAAACCGGTAAGGTTACACCTCAGAACAGGGCCATTTACCTGAACTTTGAACAGGAGTTTATTCCTGAGTATTCAACAAACAATGTTGCCGGCATGATTACCGGGCAAAAAGAGCCTGACAGTTTTATGGTCATTACAGCACATTATGACCATCTGGGGATGATGGGTGAACATACCCTGTTCCCGGGAGCCAACGACAATGCCAGTGGAGTGGCGGCAATGCTGAACCTTGCAAAACATTTCAGTATGCCCGGCAATGAACCAGCCTATTCGATGGTATTTATTGCCCTCAGCGGTGAAGAGGCCGGACTGTTGGGAGCCGAATATTGTGCACAAAATCCCCCTGTAGCATTACAAAATATCAGATTTCTTGTAAATCTTGATATGGTTGGTACAGGAAGTGACGGAATAACAGTGGTTCAGGCAAATATTTATCCAAAAGCCTATGACCTGCTGGTAAAAATAAATGCTGACAATGAATTCATCAGGCAGGTAAAATCAAGAGGAGAATCATGTAACAGTGATCATTGCCCGTTCTACAAAAAAGGAGTTCCTTCTGTTTTTATTTATTCAATGGGGAGTGAATGGCCACATTATCATGATCCGGGGGATACACCTGACAAACTACCTCTTACTGAATATGATGATATCATCAGATTGCTTGTTAACTTCATTAAGAGCTATTAAATTCTAAAAAAAAATTGTAAATATTTGGCTAGTATCATTGACATCTGTATATTTACACCCTACAATTTCCAAAGAATAATATTTACCAAATGCTAAGGGTAATTTTAATTGATGATGAAAATGCACCAATTGAAATCATGGAGTATTTTATTGAAGAATACTTTGCTGATGTTCAAATTGTTGCAACTGCAAAAGATATTGAAGACGGTTTTTTGCAAATAAACAGGCATGCGCCTGATCTTATATTTCTTGACCACAACATTCCTCCGGGATTTGGTTTTGATTTGCTTAAACGGTTTCCGGAACGGAATTTTGACGTTGTTATGCTAACAGCGCATTACAGCATTGAAGAAGAAGCAAAACAGTATAATCTACTGGGCTTCATGCATAAACCTATTGATCTTGATGAGTTGAAATCCTTTATCAATCTTGCCAGAGAGCATAAAAAGCATTTATCCGATAAATAATCTACAATTTCACCTTTTGCAGATCAGTTAAATTTTGAGGGTTTCGCCTTCCGATTTTGCTATTACTGCAGCTGCACAGGTGTCGCCGTAAACGTTCAGGGCTGTTCTGGCCATATCCAGAGGCCTGTCGACAACCAGAATCAGCCCGATGCCTTCCATTGGTAGACCAACTGCTGACAAGATTATGCTCATCATTACAACCCCGGCCATGGGGATACCAGCCGAGCCGATTGCAGCCAATAATGCGGTTAACACCACAATAGCCTGTTGCATAAATGTAAGTTCCACACCATAAGCCTGAGCAATAAACATCACGGCTACACATTCGTAAAGCGCAGTTCCATTCATGTTTACAGTAGCTCCCAATGGCAGGGTAAAACTTGATATTTTTTCTGATACTCCATCCCGCTGCTGAACTTCACTCATGGTTAACGGCAGGGTTGCATTTGATGAAGAAGTTGAAAACGCTGTAAGCAAAACAGTTGACATATTTTTTAAATGCTTGAAGGGATTCACTTTTGCCGTCAGTCGCATAATTATTGGCAAAGTAATTAATCCATGAATCAGGATTCCCGAAAACACAATAAGCATATACAATCCCAGGCTGCCTGAAACACTCACCAGTGCACCGGGCATTGCAGCCTGTTCAGCCACCACACGTGCTACAATTCCAAAAATTCCAAATGGTGTAAACCTGATAATAAACATGGTGATTTTCATAATTACCTCAGCAAAGGCATCAAAGAAAGAAATGAGCAACTCCCTGTTTTTGTTTCCGGTACGAGTAATATAAAAACCAAGCAGTATTGAAAACAAAATGATTCCAAGCATATTACCCTCACTGAAAGCCTGAAATATGTTGGTCGGAAAAATATCAAGTAATGTTTCTCCCAGGGTTTTACTTTCACTATCAAAAAATTTATAGTTACCTGTAAGACCAAGATCCGCACCCACACCAGGCTGAATAAGGTTTACGAGAGCAAGACCTGTTAATATTGCTATGAGACTGGTAATAAGATAAAATGCCATTGTTTTTAATCCCAGTCGCCCGAGATTATCAGCATTCCCGATACCTGCAACCCCGGATACGATCGTACTGAAAACCAGTGGCACAATTATCATCCGGAGTATCCGCAAAAATATATCTCCCATCCACGATACATATGGCAAATAATCACCGCAGAAATAACCAAACATGCCGCCGGCCACAAGAGCAGCAAAAATTTGCCAGTGTAAAGCTATTCTTTTCATAAAAACACAATTTTCTAATAAGAAATGATTAAAATATTCAAATGACAAATACTAAAATTCAAGCTTAAAATGCACATTATCATTTATTTAATTATAGTTTAAAAAACTTCGTTCCAGCATTTTATCAACACACTTTTCAATGGCCCTAAATTATGTTAATTTTAGCCTGTTTTTCAACCAGTGTTTTTTTCTTTTTATGGACCATTCTGCAAACAATAGTTTTTCAAAATATACCCTGCTTCATGAAAGGTTTGAAGAGCAGGCACTCCGATCTCCGCAAAATATCGCAATTATTACTCCTTATAAATCAACTACTTACTCGGAATTACAACTTCAGGTTGACCAGATTGCCAGATATATCCTCAGGACAAATCCTGACAATGAAAGCATTGTTGGAGTCTGTATGGAACGTACTGCAGGAATGATTGCAACCCTGCTTGGAATTATGAAATCAGGATGCGCTTATCTCCCGATAGATCCATCTTTTCCGGAGCACAGAAAACAAACACTCGTTGCAGAGGCCGGTTGTAAACTCATCATTTCCGACCCGGATTTTCTTTCAGATTTTCAGGGCGTTGGTTGTAAAGCCATTGATTTTAACAAAATCACCGATTCTGCACCTGTTCTTGACTTTTGGCCGGAAATAAATGACGATCATCTTTGCTATGTGCTTTTTACCTCAGGCAGCACAGGCAAGCCAAAAGGTGTGATGATTGAGCATCAGTCGGTGATGAATTATCTTGATGCTTTCGAAAATCTTGCACCATCAGGAGATAATCATTCAGGAACAAGCATCTGCCCTTATATTTTTGACGTTTCAGTCTGGGAATTTTTCTCGGTATTGTGTTATGGAGGAACTTTACACCTCCTTGATCCGCAGAGTATTCTTGACATTGATAAATTTGCCGGCTATCTTTCAGGTAATAACATCAAGAGTGCCTACCTTGCCCCGGGAATTCTTGAAGACCTGGCGAATGAATTTGAAAAGCATAAGGAATTTTGTCTTCCCGACAGAATTCTGGTGGGTGTGGAGCCAATCCTTCAAAAAACACTTCAAAAGTTCCGCGACCTCCGGCCTGCTATGAAGATCGTGAATGGTTACGGCCCAACAGAGGCAACCATTTCGTGCACCTTTTTTGTTTTTGAAAATTCTGACCAACCAAATGAGCGGACTCCGATAGGCAAAGCAATTGAAGGATACAAAATACACCTTGTTAACAATTCTGGCTCCGAGGTACAAACAGGTGAATCGGGCGAAATACTTGTTGGGGGGAAAGGTCTTTCAAGAGGATATGTTAATAACCCCGCACTCACTCAACAGGCATTTATACCCAACCCATTCTCAGATATTCCCGGAGACAGGCTGTATAAAACGGGTGACCTTGGCCATTATCTGCCTGATGGAAACATTGTTTATGATTCACGATCTGATTTTCAGCTAAAAATCAGAGGATATCGTATTGAACCGGGTGAAATAGAAGCAATTATGATGCAATCAGGGTTTATTTCCGAATGTGTGGTGATTGGCCGCGAAAACAATTCAGGAATTAAATATCTGGTGTTATACTGGTCATTTACTGACCTAACGGTTGCAGATGAATCAGTGTTAAGGGAATATGCCGAAAGCAAACTCCCTGACTATATGATTCCGGATGTTTTTATTTTTGTGACAAAGCTTCCGCGCAATCAGTCAGGAAAAATCGAACGTTCACAATTGCCTGATATTAAAAATATTGCAAAAAAGGACACAAAGGCCATCCCTATACAATCAGAAACAGAAATCTGCACAGTGTGGGAAGAAGTACTCGGAATTAAAAACATAAGTCGGGATGATAATTTTTTCACTATTGGTGGTCATTCAATTAAAGCAGCTCAGGTAATAGCACGTTTAAATCATAAATTTGGCACCAACCATACTGTAGGCCTGTTATTTAAAAGCCCTACGATCGCTGAGCTTACAAAACATTTTCTGATTACAGAAAACAAGACAGATGTTATTCCTGTAAAAAACACCAGACAAACAGTTTACAGACTTTCATATAATCAGGAACGGCCCTATATTCTTGACAGATACAAAGGCTCAAATGCCTTGTACAATATTCCAATGGTGCTTCGGCTGAACGGGCACACTGACATCGGATTACTTGAAGAAGCGATCGGAAACATAACCAGTCGCCATGAAATTTTCCGCACTTCATTTGGTGAAGTGAATGGTGTTCCGGCACAGATTATACACCCTTACACAGGTTTTAAACTCATCATCCATGATCTGAGACCGATAAAAGAAAATCAGGAACATGAGCTTGACACGCAAATTCAGGAAGAGCTGTCGTTCAAATTCAACCTTGCTACCGGACCCCTGTTCAGGGCAAGTGTATATATGCTCACTGACACTTCAAACATACTTTTTCTAAATGTTCATCATATTATTTCTGACGGCTGGTCAATAGGGTTGCTATTGACTGAAATTGCCCGGAACTATGAAATACTCCTGCAAAAAGGAACTTTAAAAAACCTAAATCATTTAACCCAATACGCATCGTTTACTGACTGGCAGCGCCAGACACTTTCACCATCAGTTACAGCCGGTAAACTGGCTGAAATGGCTGCTGTACTTGAAGGTGTTCCAACATTTCTGTCACTTCCAACTGATATTCAGCGCCCTGCTGAGTTTACCTTTAACGGTGCGTCTGAATATTTCTATTTTTCTGCCACGCTTACCCAAAATATTGCTCAACTTGCCAAAATTACCGCAAGTTCAAATTTCATTGTGCTGATGTCAGCCTTTGGCATATTGCTCTCTGAATACAGCCGGCAAAAGCAGTTTATAGTTGGTACCATGGCAGCTAACCGTCAATTGCCGGAATTTGAAAACGTTTATGGATTTTTCACCAACACCGTATTATTGACTCAAAATCTGGATGGGAATCCTGATTTTCTGGAACTTATTGAAAGAACCCGCTCCTCTGCCATTCATACATTTGCCAATCAGGACCTTCCGTTTGAACTATTGCTGGAGCATCTGAACCCTGAGCGCAACCTCAGTTATAATCCGTTATATCAGGTGATGCTCGTGTACCAGAATATGCCACTTGATGATCTTCAACTTCAGGGGCTGGAAATACATGAAACAGAGATAGAAAAACGCACTTCAAAAATTGACTTAACGCTTACTTTTGATGAGGTTCATGGTCAGTTACGCGGACTGGTTGAATATAACAACGATCTTTTTACAAAGGAGACCATCAAACGGCTGATTGGTCATTTGGAGCATGTTCTTGATCAGGTGGTTCAAAGGCCTGATAAACATATTTCTGAAATTACCCTCGCCACAGAAAATGAGTTAAATAAGTTAAAAGACTGGTCAGTAAGCAGTTTAGTACTTAAAAATACGCTGCAACTTTCTGATTTGCTGAATGAAGCATTCAGGGAACACAGCTCATTTACAGCCATTACCCAGGGCAGGACATCATTTACGTATGGTGACCTGAACCGTCAGGTGAAACGATTGACAGAGTACATAAAAACGCTGCAGTTACCTGAGCATTCACCTATTGCAATTATTGCTGCCCGAACTCCTGCAACAATAACTGCCATGCTGGCCTGTATCAGGACTTCACATCCATTTGTGCCAATTGATCCCGGCAATCCGGTGGCAAGAGTTACCGATATAATTACTGAAGCCGCTATATCTCATATTCTTTCTTCGCGGGTTTCAACCTGGCGCGAAGTTACGTTACCGGTTAAAGTTGCTTTGACGCTCATTGAAGATATTACATACAATCAGGCTTATGACCTCAAGGAAGCGACCCAGTTCAGTATTAATCCGGATTTACCGGCATACATCATCTTTACTTCAGGGTCAACAGGCAAACCAAAGGGTGTGGTAATTAAACGCAGCTCCCTGGCCAACTTCATACAATCCACGATACAAAATTTTAGCATCTCACACACTGACAAGGTCTTGCAATTTGCATCCCTCACCTTTGACACATCACTTGAAGAAATATTTCCGTGTTTTTGCAGTGGCGGCACACTCATCATGCGCACCGATGACATGCTTTCGTCGCATCAGGAGTTTCTATCGAGAATAAAAAAATCAGAAGTCACCATTCTCGACCTTCCAACTGCTTACTGGAATCAACTGGTGATTACCATGGAGCATGAAGCACTGACATTCCCGGATTCGTTAAGGCTGATAATTTTAGGCGGTGAAGCTGTTGGAAGTGAATATGTAAAAATCTTCGAAAAAGTCAGCAACAAAAAAATAAAACTTGCCAACACTTATGGTCCTACAGAAACAACTGTAGTTGCCACCACCTATTTCTTTAAACCTGATTTTGAGCTACCCTGGGTACCCATCGGTAAACCGGCAGCAAATACAGAAGTATTTGTTGTAAATGAGCACAATTATCCGGTTCCACCCGGAATTCCGGGCGAATTGCTTATTGGTGGTAATGGAGTTGCAATAGGTTATCTGAACCAACCTGAATTAACTGCCGAAAAATTCATTCAACTCAACCTTTCAACAAGGCAAACAAATCGTTATTACAAAACCGGAGATTTAGTAAGATTCAACAGCGAAGGTGAGCTGATTTTTCTTGGCCGAACTGATTACCAAATAAAAATAAGAGGTTTCAGGGTTGAACCCGGTGAAATTGAAAACCATTTATTGATGCTTCCCGGGGTAACCGAAGCCGTTGTAATGTTACGTGATGACCGTCCCGGAATCAGCCTGCTTACGGCATACATTGTACAAAAAAACAGCAGCTACGATATAAAATACTACAAAGAAAGGCTGAAGGAATTAGTTCCTGAATACATGATTCCTCAGGCATTCGTACCTCTGAACCAAATTCCGTTAAACAGGCAGGGCAAGGTTGACCGGAAACTTTTACCCGCACCGGATTTTGACAGCATTCTCTCAGAAAAAGAGTACATTGAGCCCGTGACACCGCTCCAATTAAAACTGGCTTTGATCTGGAAAGATGTTCTACATTGTGAGCGGATTGGAATAAATGATCATTTTTTTGAGTTGGGCGGAAATTCCATCATGGCTACCCAGCTCATTTCGAGGGTTAACAATCTTTCAAAGGGCGAATTCCCGCTGAAAGTTCTCTTTATGTATCCTACAATTGCGGCAATGGAAAGATATATTCTGAGCAAGGACTTCAAACAAAAAATTAAAGCCAGCCGCATTACCAGGCAAACAACCCACCTGCCAGTTCCCGCATCCTCAACGCAGCGGCGCATCTGGTTCCTGCACCAGTTTGAAGGTTCTAGCGTGGCATACAACATACCATTGGCATATCAGATTCATGGTGACATCGATTCAGATGTTCTCGAAAAAACCTTTGACGAGGTGGTTGCGAGGCATGTTGCACTCAGATCATGCATCCATGTACTCAACAACGAGCCGTACATTCATATTGAGCCTAAAGTTAAGATTCACATCGAGTTGATTGACCTGCGCAACTTTTCGCCAGAAGAAAAAAAAGCCGAAGTTGCCCTTTTATCAAAAAATCATGCCCTGCACGTCTTTAATCTTGCAATGGTACCTTTATTCAAGTTCAGCCTGCTGCGACTTGAACCGCATGAAAGCCTGTTGTTGTTGAATTTTCATCACCTGATACTTGATAACTGGTCGGCAGGAATTTTCATCAAGGAATGTACTGAAATATATTCAGAACTTCTTCAAAAACAACCACTTCATCTTCCACAACCCAAACTGCAATACACTGATTATGTGCTTTGGCAGAATGAGTTCATGAAAAGCGATTCCATCAAAAAACAAGTGGAATACTGGAATGAAGAACTTAAGGGTGCCCCTGAATCGATTCAGTTGCCGCTCGACCACAGTCGCAAACTTATGCAGACCTTTAACGGGGCAGAAGTGAGACAGCTTATCGACATTGAAACCACTCAACAGCTTAAGGATTACTCACTTAATGCCGGCGTGAGCATTTATGCAACTTTGCTGTCAGCTTTTGCAGCAGTTCTGTACCGTTATACCAATCAGGAAGATCTGATGATTGGATGCCCGGTGGCCAACAGAAACCATGAGGATTCAGAAAATATCATGGGTGTATTTATCAACAACTTACCGCTTCGTGTTTCGGTTTCACAAAAAACTTCATTCAGGGAATTCAACGCTTTAATAAATCAGAAACTACTCGACGCGTATGAAAATCAGGATCTTCCATTTGAAAAAATGATTGAGGGTCTGAATCTGAAACGAAACATAAATACAACTCCGCTTTTTCAGGTAATGTTTAACCTGCTCAATGCGCACAATCAAAACCTGTCATTTCCCGGATGTCAGATACATTATGTTGATCCGGGCAGATTTGTTTCAAAACTCGATCTTTCGCTCATCATGATGGAAACAGATGGCGTTTTACATGCAGTATTTGAGTACAATTCTGATCTTTTCAAGTACAAAACAATCAAAAGCCTCAGCAGCCATTACATTACTTTCCTGAAAACAGTTCTTGATAATCCTGACGCGTATCTTGATACGGTAAACATAATGACAGTTCAGGAGTACAAGAGAATTGTAACCGGATTTAACAATACAAAAAAGGAATATCCATCACTTTGTTTCCATGAAATTTTTACACAGGTAGCTACACGTTTCGCTGATAACATAGCCGTAAAAGATGAAAAAACAAGCCTGACTTACAGGGAGCTGGATGAGCGATCTTCAGTGCTTGCCACCCATCTGGTAAAACGCGGGCTTAAACCCGGAAAACTTGCAGGGGTGATGCTTCAGCGTGGAGTAAATCTGGCATTGGCATTTATTGCTGTGATGAAAGCCGGAGGAACTTATGTTCCACTTGATCCGGTATATCCGCAGGAACGAATCGGGCAAATTACGGATGATGCCGGCATAAGCTTATTTATTACACAGAACAGCCTCATCAAACTTTTACCAGCCGTTGATGCGGAGTTTATTAATCTTGATGATGATTCCAACTTTCTGACCGTAACCGTTGCGCTGCCCAAAGTTACGCCTGATGATCCTGTGTATGTAATATTTACGTCCGGTTCCACGGGTCGGCCAAAAGGGGTACAGATATCTCACCGCGGTCTTGTAAACTTCCTCTGGTCGATGAAGGAGCAGCCGGGCATCAACCAGAATGACCGTTTGCTGGCAATAACAACTGTTTCTTTTGATATAGCAGGTCTCGAGTTTTACCTGCCTTTAACCGCAGGTGCAAGTGTTGTGATTGCTTCGGCAGAAGAGGCAATGGATGCCGACCAATTGATTGAGAAACTTAAAAATGAAAACATTACCATTCTGCAGGCTACTCCTATCACCTGGCGCATGCTCATGATGACCAACTGGAATGGTTACAGGCATCTGAAAGCACTGTGCGGTGGCGAAGCACTGCAGCAGGATCTTTCGAACCAGTTGGTGGCCCGCTGCCGTGAAGTATGGAATATGTACGGACCTACTGAAACAACGATCTGGAGTACAATATCTTTAGTAAAACACCATGACATTCCGGAAGGGTACGAACCAATTGGAAAGCCCATTGGCAACACCATGGTATATGTACTCGACAGAAACCTGAACCCGGTTCCGGCCGGAGTGCCCGGTGAGCTATTTATAGGGGGTGACGGTGTTGCCCCCGGATACTATAACAGGCCTGAACTCACATCTGAAAGCTTTTTAATGAACCCTTTTGACGGTAAAACAACAAGAATATACCGAACCGGAGACCTCGTTAAAATAAATTCAGAAGGCATCCTTGAGTACATCAGCCGGTTAGATAATCAGGTAAAAATCAGAGGATTCAGAATAGAACTTGGCGAAATTGAATCAGTAATTACCAGATTTAATGGCATTGTACAAACTGTAGTGACGGTTCGTGAAGATATTCCCAATTCAAAAAGGATTATTGCTTATATCGTAAAAAAAGAAAATACAGCCATAAACCGTTCTGATCTCAGATTGTTTCTTGCCGGCTTGCTGCCTGAATACATGATCCCTTCCGCATTCGTTGTGCTTGACACCCTCCCGCTCACTCCCAACGGTAAAATTGACCGCAAAAAGCTACCTGCTCCCGACACTATCATTGACACGGCCCTGGCAGAATATGCTGAACCTTCAGGCGAAACTGAGATTTTACTGTCAAAAATCTGGAATGAGTTGTTGAAGCGTGAAAAAATCAGCGCCAACGACGACTTTTTTGCGCTAGGAGGCCATTCACTGTTAGCCGTTTCGATGATGGGGCGTATTGAAAATGAAACCCGCAAACGCATTCCGCTGGCCACTCTGTTCTCAAATTCAAAGCTCAGTAGCCTTGCAAAAATAATTGAAGCACAGGAAAATGAAAACGATTGGCGGTCACTTGTTCATATAAAACCTTTCGGTAACCTCATTCCACTCTTTCTGATTCATGGAGCAGGCCTGAATGTAATGCTTTACAATACACTTATCAACAGCTTATCGATTGATCAACCGGTATATGGTCTTCAGGCCAAGGGTCTTAACGGCATCGATAAACCCCTTGAAACCATTGAAGAAATTGCCGCACATTACATCAGCGAAATAAAAACAGAATATCCGGTTGGCCCCTATGCCCTTGCCGGATTTTCGCTCGGAGGCATCATTGCTTTTGAAATGGTGCGGCAAATGATGGCCACCGGCGATGAAGTTGCGCTTCTGGGTATGCTTGATACCATAGCTCACACCAGCGACAAACATCTTAGCCCGGGCCAGAAAAAGAAAAGAAATATCAAATTTTTCTTTAATCAGTTAATTTTTAATACACTGGCTCTAATTCATGAGCCCGGCGAACTTAAATCAAAAATGTTTCTATGGAAAGTTAAGTCGCTGGAACGCAAATTTAAAAGTCTTATTTTCAGGATCAGGGCACATAATGCTTACGTGGCAGGTGATAAAGACAAGCTTCCGTCGTTTCTGCACAATGTTCATGAAATCAACAACCGGGCCGGCGAAGACTATGTGCTGAAGCCATCAGATGTAGCCATTGAATTGTTTAAGGCAGCGCATCAAACCTTTTACATCGAAGATAAAAAAACATATGGCTGGGATAAATTTGCACGCAAGGGAGTAAATATTCATACCGTGCCAGGTGAACATTCAACGCTTTTCTGGCCCCCGAACGATGTTCCATTTGCGCACATCCTTCAGAAAAGACTTGATGAAGTGAACACTGCTTACCAACTCAGGGTTATACAAGAAGATGATATTTAATTGTTACATATAAAGATGTTGTTTTCATCATACAGCCTATAATTCTCATAATATTTTCATTGCTTTTTTATTAATTGCTATGCTAGCATCTGAAACTATCAACAACACCGCTTTCCCTTTTGACGAGCAAGTATGCATCCATCAGGTATTTGAGCAAATGGCATCAAAAAGTCCTGATTCCAGAGCGGTTATTTTTGACGACCAAACCTTTACATACAGCCAATATAATGGTTTAAGCAACCTTCTCGCACACCGCTTATTCAACACTCCGGGCTCGGGTCCTGACAAATTTATAGGAATCTGCACTGAACGTTCTCCCGAAATGGCCATTGGCCTGATGGGAATCCTTAAATCGGGCTCAGCCTACGTGCCCATCGACCCGACCTACCCGCACGACCGGATGATGTTTATGATTGAAGATGCGCAAATTAAAACAATTGTAACCCAATCGAAATTCATCCACCTGTTTACTGATTTTGATGTTGAAATCATTGTTCCGGAAATTAACGCAATACCAGCAGGCAATTACCCTGAACATTCACCCGAAACCGGAGTCAAATCCACCAATCTGGCATATGCCATTTTTACCTCCGGATCAACAGGCAAACCAAAAGGTGTAATGGTGGAGCACCGTTCGGTCATCAACAGGCTGGCATGGATGCACCGGGTATATCCGGCAACACCAAACGACACCATGTTACAGAAAACGCCCTTTACCTTTGATGTATCGGTATGGGAACTCTATAACTGGTTCTTCTATGGATGTAAACTGTTTTTTCTTGAACCGGGTGGCGAAAAAGACCCCGTGACCATAATCAGGGTGATTGAGGAACAAAAAATCACTCTGATACATTTTGTTCCCTCCATGTTAAAACTGTTTCTTGACTTTGCGGAAACCAAAGAAAACATCAGAAAAATCAAAAGCATCCGCAGGGTTTTTTCAAGCGGAGAAGCTCTTTCTGCAGGCCTTGTGAACCGTTTTAATGCCATGCTTTCAAACAACGGATCAGGACTTTACAACCTTTATGGCCCCACTGAAGCCACCGTTGAAGTATCGTATTTTAATTGCGATCCCGGGGTGGAATATGAAAAAATCCCCATTGGAAGACCAATTGATAACATCCGGCTGTATATCATGGATGAGCAAAACCATGAAAAACCGGCAGGCGAAGAAGGCGAATTGATTATAGCCGGCGTGGGCGTTGCGCGGGGATACCTGAACCGTCATGAACTGACCTCCGAAAAATTCATTGATGATCCTTTTGATCCGGGGAAAAAGATGTACAAAACCGGCGACCTTTGCCGGCTGACTGCTGAAAACCAGATAGAATACATTGGCAGAACCGACTTCCAGTTAAAAATCAGAGGGTTACGTGTTGAGCCCGGTGAAATTGAAGCTCAGTTAACCAACATCAACGGGATTTTGGAAGCAGTTGTAATGCTTCGTGAAGACACCTCCGGAATCAGTCTGCTAACGGCTTATGTGGTTTTTAACGGTGAACAGCCCGGTATACAGGAAATCAAACACTTGCTGGCCGATAAAATGCCATCCTATATGGTTCCGCAGGTGTTTGTTCCGTTGCAAAAAATGCCGGTAACCGCACATGGCAAAGCCGACCGCAAAGCACTTCCTGCTCCCGACATCAAAGCACAAAATCTTACAGGAGAATATATTCCGCCTGAAACCCCGCTGCAGATACAAATTGCCGGATTATGGAAAGACCTGCTGCATTATGAGAAACCTGGCATCAGCGATAACTTCTTTGAACTGGGTGGCAATTCAATCATGGCAATACAACTGATCTCACGCATCGCACGGCAGTGGGGAATGAATTACCCGCTCCGTAATATGTTCGCAAATCCAACCATTGGCGCTATTGAGACCTGGATAAACGAACAACCTGCAACAAATCAGCATGTAACCGAAAAAATTTCTGCCGTTAAATCTAAAATTCATGTTCCGGCATCATCATCTCAGCGTCGTATATGGTTCCTCGACCAGCTTGAAGGATCGAATGCTGCCTACAATATTCCGCTCGAGGTTCAGATCAACGGTCCGGTAAACGTTACCAACCTCGAGAAATCGATTGACGTTATAATCAAACGCCATGAAGCTCTCCGCTCATGCATCACAAACATTGACGGACAACCTGTTATACATATTGATCCTGAAGTCAGGTGCAATGTTGAACTGATTGATATGCGAATGATTGACCCTGAAAAACGCAGGTCAGAATTTCAGCTTATTGCAAAAAATCATGGACTGATAGTATTCAATCTGGCACAAACTCCCCTTTTCAGGTTTAAACTGGTTCATTATGATAAGGAACAATACTACTTCCTGCTCAATTTCCATCATCTTATATTCGACAATTGGTCAGAAGGACTGTTCTTCAAAGAACTGAGCATTGTTTATAACGCATTGCTGAGTCAGCAACCTGTTACTTTGAGTGAACCCGAAATCCAATATACTGACTTTGTACTTTGGCAAAACAGGCATATTGCTTCCGAAACAGTTAAAGATCAGCTTACTTACTGGAAGTCAAAATTATCAGGAGCACCGGGATTCATAGAAATTCCGCTGGACCATCCACGTAAGCAAATGCAAACCTTTAACGGTGCCGAAGTGCGGTTAAATTTCGATCCTGATCTTGTAAAAAAACTAAAGGATTTATCGGTAACAAACGGTTCAAGCCTTTATATGACGATGCTTACCGCATTTGCCATTACCCTGAACAGGTATTCAAATCAGGATGATCTGGTAATCGGCTGCCCCGTAGCCAACCGCAATTATGCTGAACTTGAAGGCGTGATAGGTGTGTTTATCAACAACCTGCCTTTACGCATTTCTATTGCTGATAACATGACCTTCAGGGATTTACTGGCACATGTAAACCAGAATATGCTCGGACTTCTCGAAAATCAGGATGCCCCTTTCGAAAAAGTGATCGAGACGATGAACCTGAAGCGTGACCTGAACCTGAGCCCTTTGTTCCAGATATTGTTCAATATGCTCAACGCCCATGGCGAAAAACTCAGACTTGACGGATGTAAAACGAATTATATTGATGCGGGCAGGTATGTTGCCAAACTTGATTTATCGCTCATTATCACTGATATTGATCATGTAATGACCGCAGTGTTTGAATACAACATCGACCTGTTCAAGTACCAGACCATCAAATACTTAGCTGGTCATTATATAACCATTCTGAAAGCCATTGCCGACGACCCCGATATTCTGACTGCAAAAATTCCTTTGCTTTCTGATGAAGAGAACAACAGGTTATTATACTCCTGGAACAATACCATCAGTGCTTATCCAAACAAATGCTTCCACGAAATCCTTGCAAAACAAGCCCTTGCAACACCTAACAAAACTGCGGTAAAAGATAACCATTCATCATATACTTATTTCGTACTGAATCAGAAAGCTGACCAACTGGCTTCGGCACTCATTCAAAAAGGTTTAAAGCCCGGGCAACTGGCAGGAGTGATGTTGCGAAGGAGCATTGAGCTTCCGCTTGCCCTGATCGCCATTATGAAAGCAGGCGGCACCTATGTTCCGCTCGATCCGCTCTATCCCACTGACCGGATAGCCATGATTGTGGAAGATGCCGGCATTGACCTTTTTATTACGGAAACTTCACTTCATGAAGCCTTACCTGCAAACGACGGAAATTTGATTGACATTGATGATCCGGAAGTATTCAAAACAGAGATTGTGTCACTACCGGAAGCAAAACCCGAATCGCTTGCCTATGTTATCTTTACATCCGGCTCAACAGGCAGACCCAAGGGTGTTGAAATTACCCATCGCGGGCTTATGAATTTTCTGTGGTCGATGAAAGAACAACCTGGAATTAAACCAGATGATTCTTTACTGGCGGTTACAACTGTTTCGTTTGACATAGCCGGACTTGAGCTTTATTTGCCGCTGCTTGTGGGCGCCACTGTTGTTATTGCCACTTCAGAAGAAGCCATGGATGCGCGCCTGCTATCCGAAAAAATTGAAAAAGAACATATTACAATCATGCAGGCAACTCCTGTTACCTGGCGCATGCTCATGATTACCAACTGGCATGGCAAAAAAGACCTGAAAATACTTTGTGGTGGTGAAGCTTTGCATCAGGATCTTTCGAACCAACTGGTGACACGCTCAGCCGAAGTATGGAATATGTACGGTCCTACAGAAACCACAATCTGGAGTACGATTCGTAAAATAAAATACCATGATATCCCCGAAGGATATGAACCCATAGGCAAACCCATTGCCAATACAACCATTTACGTGCTTGACAAAAACCTGCAGCCTGTTCCGGCAGGTGTCCCGGGTGAATTGTTTATTGGCGGCGATGGTGTGGCAGCGGGTTACCGTGGTAAAGCCGACCTTACAAAGGAACGATTTATCAACGATCCATTCGCAAAAAACACAAATACAACCATTTACCGCACCGGCGATCAGGTAAAACTCACACAGGATGGTACCCTCATCTACCTGAACAGGTTAGACAATCAGGTAAAAATAAGGGGGTTCAGAATTGAATTGGGCGAAATTGAATCGGCCATTGCACAGTATGACGGTATTGCACAAAATGTGGTGATTGTGCGTGAAGACACAGCCAACAACAAACGCATTGCAGCATACCTGATTGCACGTGAAGGCACTGAACCCGATAAAGCATTGCTCAGAAACTTTCTTGCAACCAAACTGCCTGAATATATGATTCCTGCTGCCTTTATGGTCATGAAGGAATTCCCGCTTACACCTAACGGCAAAATCGATCGTAAACTCCTGCCTGTTCCTGATGCTTCAAGCAATATCGTTTCACAGGGATTTGTTGAACCTGAAGGTTCATCTGAGATTATGCTCGCAGGCATCTGGAAGGCAATCCTGAAAATTGACAGCGTCAGTGCCACTGACGACTTCTTTGATTTGGGCGGACATTCGCTTCTTGCCGTTTCGATGATGGGCAAAATTGAACAGCAGACGCGAAAACGATTGCCACTGGCCACACTTTTCATGAACAGCACGATACGCGAATTGGCTAAAGTAGTTGAAAAACAGGAAGATCACAAAGACTGGCGCTCGCTGGTACCCATCAAACCCTTCGGAAGCATGATACCGCTTTTTCTGGTTCATGGCGCAGGACTCAATGTATTGTTGTATAATACACTCATCAACAATATGTCAATTGATCAGCCGGTTTACGGTCTGCAGGCCAAAGGGCTGAACGGCATCGATAAGCCACTTGAATCGATGGAAGAGATTGCCGCACACTATATCAGTGAAATCAAATCCGAATTCCCCAAAGGGCCCTATGCAATGGCAGGATTCTCGCTTGGGGGCATCATAGCCTTTGAAATGACCCGGCAACTGAATGCCTCCGGCGATCACGTAGTGTTTCTTGGAATGTTTGATACAATCGCCCAGACTTCCGACAAACGACTTCCCGCATTGGAGCGTAAATTTAAAAAAGTCAGGCTGCTCTTTAGTCAGGTCTTTTTTAATCTTGGTGCCATGTTGACTGAAAAGGGTGAAGGACGTTCGAAAATGCTGCTCTGGAAAATCCGTTCATTGGAACGTAAAATAAAGACGCTGATTTTTAACCTCAAAGCCCAAAAAGCCTACAATACAGGGGATAAAGAAAAAATCCCGCAGTTTATGCTCAACGTGCACGAAATGAATAACCGTGCCGGTGACAATTACATACTAAAATCCTCAGAACTCAGCATAGATTTGTTCAGAGCTGACCACCAAACATTTTATATTGAAGACAAAAAACTGTATGGCTGGGGAAAATATGCCCGCAAAGGCGTAATGGTACATAAGGTTCCGGGTGAACACTCAACCATTTTCTGGCCACCGTATGATGTTGGATTTGCCCGAATCCTGCAAAAACGCCTCGATGAAGTGAATGCAAAACATGAACTTGAATTGCGCAGACAGGAAAATGAATAGAAGTGAACTCTTAAAATTTTCAGAAATGATAACACCGGACTGGTTATAAATGCCCAACAGGAATTTTCGTAAACCCGATTCTTTCTGAAGTTTTTCTCTTTGTACTTAATACTTAAGTTTGAAGATATCGGCTGGATACTGATTCGTTTTGAAGAAAATGAAAATTTTATAATTTACTTTTTAACATATTCATTGCACTTAACCTGATATACAAGCACTTTCCAATCAACCAAATTAGTCAGCTACATTAAATTAACTGTTATTTAATACGCAATTTATTGATATTTTATATATTTGAATCCGAAATATAAGGAATGTAGGCTTATGTAATACAGTAAGATAATGAAGGCAAAAAACCTGGCGGCAGTTTGTATTCTGCTTCTTTTCGCAACATGGGTATCAGGAGAATCGTACAAAGTTAAAAAGCTGAAAACCGAATTACTCAAAACTACACAGACAGTTCAAAAAACTGATTTGCTTATCCGGATTGCCAACGAAATCAAAGGATCTGATCCCGATTCGGCTTTGATTTATTTTAAACAGGCCGAAAACCTGATACCTGCAATAAAATCAAAGAACGATAAAGGATTAATACAGATTAAACTCTTGTTAGGCCGCACTTCGGTGGCGGTGGCAAAGGGAGATTACATCGAAGCCCGCAGACTCGACTCTCTGGCATTAATCATGGCCCGGAGAACAAAGCACCCCGATCTGGAAGCACAGGCACTAATGAGCAAAGGTGGCATATACTATCAACAGGCTCAATATGATAAGAGTCAGGATTGCAATATACAGGCACTGAAATTAATCCGTACGACAAGTGATCGTAAAACTGAAGGCAAAATCCTGACCAATATGGGGACGATTGAATTCATGTTTGGTAACGCACGAAAGGCAGACTCTCTTTTCAGAATTCCGCTCCGACTGGCACAAGCATCAAATGATGAGGATCTGCTGGCCGCCAGCCTGTTGAATCTGGGACTTTTGAATTTTTACAATGGTAAATACACTAAAGCCGAGGGCTATTTTCTTAAATCGGCAGAAATTTACCATGCGATTGACGGTAAAGATGGATTGGTCCTTTGCTATCAAAACCTGTCAAATATCTGGTTCGGACAGGGAAATATGGAGAAAGCCATAGAATATAATATGTTGAATTTCAACCTGTCGAACGAGCTTGGAGACAAGGTCGGCCTGAGCAAAGCCTTACAGAATCTTGGAGAATGTAATTCACAGATAGGCGATTATGAAAAAGCGCTTGAATTCTTTATCAAAAGCCTCGATATAAAAAATACACTGGGTGATAAAAAAGAAATTGCCACCACTTACTCATCTATAGGTCATATACATTACATGCTGGGTGAGTTTACTTTAGCGCTGGAATATTACAGAAAATCGCTGAAAGAATATGAACGTATTGGTTATGCAATGGGAATGGCGGCTAGTAATGGTGATATTGGGAACATTCTGTCAGAACAGAAAAAAACAGACAGTGCCTTATTTTATTTTGCCAAATCGGCCGAATTTTACAAAAAAAACGAAAACATAAGTTATCTGGCCAATGTGTTCCTGAATATGGGAAAGGTTTATCTGGCAGAAAACGATTATAACAAGGCGGAATCCTATTTCAGCAAAGCCCTGGAATACAAAACACAAGTAGCTGATAACATAGGCATTTACAATTCACTGTCATTGATTTCGACCATGCATAAAGGCAAATCACAAAAGCTGCCTCCATCTTCAAACCAACAAAAACACGAATTATCAATGGCACTTGCTTATGCGCAAAAAGCCTGGCATCTGGCTGACAGTCTGGGTCCATTGCCGGGTAAACCGGAGATGGCAGGAAATTTAATGGATATTTACACTTTACTTGGCAGACCTATTGAAGCACTGAGGTTTGCCAAAATAAAACTGGAAGTTTCCGATAGTTTAAACAAAAAGCAACGTGCAGAAGCCCTGACAAACGCTGAAATCAGATGGAAAACAAAACAAAAGCAACGTGAAATAGATCAGTTGGTTAAAGACCGGGAATTGCAAAAAAAACTTTTAACACAAACCATTAAATCGTCCACACGCCTGAGAATTCTTACGGGGACACTTTCTCTTACAGCCTTGTTGCTGGTATTTATATTTGTAATGTTCCATAATAACAGGAAAAGGAAAAAAGAGATAGATTTCCAACTTCACCTGAATGAAATTACACGCCTTAAGATGCAGAATATAAATAACCGCTTGTCGCCTCACTTCCTCTTTAACCTTTTGGGCTCTGTTGCAAGCGAAGTTTCATCCCCAGATGTTAAGGCCGGTGAACGAATCAGACTTATAACCCACCTGCTGCGAAGGAGCCTTGAAAGTACTGAGAAAAATGCCATACCACTTAGCGAAGAACTCGAAATGGTTAAATCGTACTTGTCGCTAAATGACAATCAAATTGAAGGAGGTATTGAATTCAATCTTTATATCGATAGCAACCTTCATCCTGACGTAATGGTACCCGTTATGGCCATTCAGATACCTGCTGAAAATGCGCTTAAACACGGATTATTGCCGTTAGATGGCTACAAAAAACTCACAATCAGAGCTTCAGAAATCAATTCAAGGATTCTGATAGAAATTGAAGACAATGGGATTGGACGCAAACATGCTAAAGGACGCACAACAGGAACAGGTACAGGGCTCAAATCATTGCTGCAGACCATTCATTTACTCAACCGCAAAAACAAAGAACAAATCAGTTTTTCAATTACAGATGTGGCTGAAGGTGGTACCCTTGTAACACTTTCTATTCCTACCCATTTCGATTATTCAGTATAAAACATTGCCAATGCCAGGTCAAAGCCAAATTAAAACTGTAATCGTTGATGATAATCCCGATGCAGTATTCACGCTTAACGGATTTTTAGAACTTATGCCTGAAATTAATATTGTCGGAACAGCCAACAATTACCAAAAGGCCATAAGGATCATCAAAGAAAAAACACCCGAACTTATATTCCTTGATATAGAATTGCCCGGGAAAAATGGATTTGAGTTGCTTGAACAACTCGATCAGGAAATGGGTCAAAGAAGCTTTGATGTAATCTTTTACACATCCTATGACCAATATACAATCAAGGCACTTAGGGAGTCGGCATTCGATTATATTTTAAAACCCTTAAGAGTTGAAGAGTTAAAAAATGCAATTGAACGGTATAAAGTTCAGAAAAAGAAAAGCCCGCACGCAAAACAAACCACTTTCAGCGAACGTGTTCGGCAAATGATTGCGGTTCCCACACTCACAGGGCTGCAGTTTATCTGCAGAAACGATATCGTATTTGCCGAATGTTGTAAAGCTGCTCTCAATTTACGCTCAGTCTGGCAAATTACCCTCACCGACGGTCAAATCATTAAATTAAGACAAAACACAAATGCAGAACTACTGCAAAAACACCTTGGTGTTGATACTTTTATTCAATTAAGCCAATCAGTACTGGTAAACCTGCACTTTGTAAATTCCATCGAATACAAAACACATCTCTGCTTCCTATTCCCGCCTTTCGACACTATGCCTCTTAAAATAAGCAGGCAATATATGTCAGAAATGAAAGACAGGTTTGATGTGATATAGTAAAAATGACAAGAAACACCAATGTCTGTTATTGAGATGCTGCAATCGGCAATTTACAATGCACAATTTTCGGCAAACAAGAATCACTGAATTCATTTATAATGTTACGTTTTCTAGAGCAATAAATCAGATTTATAATTTTATAATTCAGATAGTTAGGAAAGTAATTTAAAAATATTGATTGCGGGAAACCTTTATCAGGGTTTGTGAAAAGCAGAGACTTTGTTTATAGCAATCAGGAATTTAATTAGTGTATAAATTATTTTGTTGCAGGTAAATAACAAAATCACTTTCCGTTATGAATCTCATCAGTATTAAATCAATCGGCATTGAATGACTGTCAGGCTGTTTCATCCTGTGACTTCACACTGTTTTTGCAACAAAAGATTGTATTGATTCAACATAGGTCAAAATTTTACACTTTGGGATGAATTAACAATCAGAGGGTTTTTACATAACTTTTTGAATTTTCATATTTGCATCAGTTTACTGAAATCTGTGGTTGGTTAGCAAATGCTCATCATTTCTTAAACAATAACAATCAAATTCGTACAAAATGGATAAGAATTCTCATTAATTAACTTATTTATAAACAATTAATTACAATTTTAAAATGAAAACAGTAAAATTTCTCCTTGGATTAGCCATCGTGCTTATATTGGCTGACCAATCGCCTTTACAGGCACAAATGAGTAACAGTGAGGCTATTTTGGCAGTCAACACAACAAATTCCCAAACGAATGTTGTAAACATACCTGCTGAATCAGCTGATGTAAAAACCCATGGCTTTATGGTTGGCCTTCATTACATGAAAGGCTTGCGTTATTCGCTTGACATGGAGCTTGATGGTAATTCATCATCAACAAGTGGTAAATGGGATGTAGGTGGATTGGGTATAAAGGTAGGGTATGACTGGGTGACTCGTTACGCTGTAAATGAAACAACCGGAAAACCAACAAAATACAAGTCAGAACAGGTCTATTTAGCTTATTCAAATCTTGATGAAGACCTCAATATGCTTGAAATTGGCATGATTACTTCATGGTCGATGTTCAAAAGTCCTTTAATGTTTTCTTCCGGATTTAATCTGGCCACCTTGTCAAACAATGGATTAGGTGGTGGTATCAACCTGGGTTTTGAATATATTGCCCCGGTTGGAAAAAAAGCAAACCTTAGGCCCTATGTGAATTTTGGTACTATGTTTCTTTGGAATTCAGAAAACAATATAAGTTACAGGTTGAACCCGATAGTTCTCAAAATAGGGATTGCCTGCAGTTTTAATTAGCCAACAGCCAGCAATTCATTTTAATTCATATCTGCAAATTTTAATATCCTGTGGAGACCAGAAACCACTTTACGTAAACGGGGCGGAATCGAAAAGCCATACGAGTAGAACCAAAAATACAATACAATGAAAAACTATAAAACCACACTTTTTGCGTTGTTAATCATGCTCTTAACAATTTCATGCGGAAAAGATGACACACCAAACCAATCTTCCACATTTAGTGTTGATCCTGCATCAATAGGGTTTACCAGAAACTCGGGCAGGAAGACAGTTGCTATTAAATGTGACGGGGCTTGGACGGCATCTGTATCTGGTTCATGGGCCACGGTTGATCCTACAATGGGTAGTGGCGATGGCAGCCTATCCATAAGTGTATCGGCAAATCCGGATCAATTTAAATCGAGGTCATGCGTTGTTACCGTATCCAATGGTAATGTAAATAAGGAGGTTTCAGTATTACAAAAGGCATCTTCCAAATAATCCGGGCACAGGCCCTCTGCGATTAGCCATATTTATCTTTATAAGCATATGTCACAAAAGCCCACCTCGTTGGGCTTTTGGCTTTTTAAGTCTACAAATTGCAAGATAAATCCATCATCTAGCAACTTATTACTCCCTGCATACTGATAATTGCGGATATAATTCGAACAACGGCTGATATTCCCGTTCAGTTTCAGTGGGCAAACGATAAGGGTTCCCGTTTTTTGGCCAGGTTGCCGGTAAAAGGGTTCAGCTTGTGGCAATAATTAATAATTCCGTTGATTATCCGCTAAAGATTTCACGGCAGTTCATGGCTGCGCTGAGAGAGAAGTTTGATGTGATTTGGATTATTCCTATTTCTTTCCGGAACCACCACAGTAATGGCATTTATGGTTACCCGAACAGAACTTGCACTGATGGTTTTTGGCTATACAGTATTTATCGGTACAATTGGCCCCATATGGATTTTGCACGCAAGCCAGTGATTGCCCTGAATAGTTGCAATGAACACAATTACCCGTACCATTACAGTAGCCACAGTCACGCTGGCTGGGTACATTCAACCCTGACGACAGATAGCTGTTATTCAGATAACCCGCATTGGATCTTTGATTTTGGTTCATTAACTTTTGATAATCCGATTTCCGCATGGTGGATGTCACAATCATTCCATTCACAGCATCCACACCGCAATAATAGGTTTGTCCGTTGTCCATATTGAATATCCAGATGTTCTTTGAATAATCAAGCCTGTCCATATGCTTATCATTCATCTGGCATAACTTTTCATAATAAGCCTGGTCATATTCCTCAAGCTCAACGGCCATAACACATTCATTGTCACCGGCAAAAGTATAATAGCCTAAAATATCTTCACTTTTGTAAACCAGCGTATAATAGCCATTTGAATGTTCATTGCGTTCTACAAATTTCCCGCCTGCCGCTTTAACCTCAGCAATCACATCACTTTTGTAATCACCAACATACAACTGAGCCATGGAGGTTGTTGCACAAACCGTTAGCAAAATACATATTACCAGATATTTCATTATTGGTAATATACTAAATATCATTCCTTGTCTTTTCATTTTAGATTGTATTAAGATTAAGCTTTTTGATGGGTCATTAACCGTTTGTTCTGATTCCTTTATTTATGGGATTATAAAAGTACGATAATTTTAAGGTAAAAATGCACTTTTTTTAAATTATTTCGAAAATATTCTTTCATTATCAAGTGGATAAAACTTTCCGGATTTGTCGATAAACCCCTTGCGATCTTCATAAACAATATAAGCGAAACCATTATTAAAACTTTTTGCCCAATAAACATTTTCAGGCAAACTAATTTCAACTTCTCCACGGGTATTCAAAAAACCTTTCTCCCCTGATCTTGTGGTAAAATATGCCAAACCTTCTGAAAATGAATCCAGTTTTTCAAAATTCCTATCAATTTTGATATTCCCCGCTTTATCAATCAGATAAAAGTTTCGCTCTTCATCCTCCACTCTGGCCAGCCCATCAATAAAGTTGTCGGCATCCCGGTATTTGAAGGGGATGGTCATTTTACCATTTTCAGCCAAATATCCATAAAGATACTCATCCGGACCCCGGCCATATCCGTCTCCGGTATCTTCACCCATAAAGCACCTGATTACGGCCATTCCATTGCAGTATTCCTGAATTAAACCTCTTCCAAAAAGCTTCTCATATTTTACCGCCTCCCGGAGGTCATATTCCGATTTAAAATTTTCGGGGTTCAGGTATTTTTTGATT
>CAZKCK010000015.1:0-16680 GCA_964550695.1 uncultured Bacteroidales bacterium
TTGATGATGTGGTAATTATGGATGCCAATACAGATCAGTATGCCGATGCCATTGGTACAGATGCTGACAACAATCAGCAAATAGATCAGAATGAAGTGGTGATTCTGAATGAGGAAGCACTTGGGGCAAGTGCCGAAAGTGTTCCGGAAATCGAATATCAGGGAGAAGTATCAACCGATATGCCTGAAGATGTTCCTGATTCAATGATTGATGAACAGGTTGATGATGTTACGAATCTGGATCAGAATTTTGATGAATACAATGAATGGGCCTGATTAATTTCATCAGAGCCATTTGCAACCCATTACAAACATTCATCAGGTCTTAAAAACAATGTTGCATGCAGATTACTTGCCCTAAGTGCCAGAAAAACATTCAGATAGCAAAAGAAAAGCTTCCTGCTGATAAACCAAAGGCCATGATAAAATGCCCGGGATGTCAGCAGGTTATCTCATTCAATATCCCGGGTTTTCAACCGCCTGTGCAGAATTTGCCAAAAGAAGAAAAAACCGAGATCGGAACGAATACTGGTTGGTCTGAAACAAAATCATTCAATCCCAAATTGACAGAAATATCGACCGGAAAAACATTTTATCTTCAAAATGGCATCAATATTCCGGGCCGCAAAGGCAATCCCGCAATCGACAACGGCGACCATTTCATGAGCCGGAAACACTGTGTGATTGAAGTGAACAGCCAGCCCGGATCTTCTTTTGCCATGCTTTATGATGATGGTTCCATCAATGAAAATGGCGAACCTAGTACCAACGGAACCTTTTACAATGGAACCAGACTTAACAAATATGACAAAATTTATCTTGCTGACGGGGATCTTGTGCGATTAGGTCAGACGGAACTACGTTACAATTGCTGAAAACAATCACCACTTTTGATTCTGATAACAATCAGGGCTTTCAGGAGTTACTGCTTAATTGAATAATTTACCGGTTTAATTGATTTTGTATTGGAAAAAGCTGCCCGACCTGTGGTTTTATTAATCACACCACCACTTACCCAACTCAATACGCCTTATCCGGCAACTACCGTATTGAAGGCTTTTTTACAAACCACCGGTGTTGAAGTTGTGCAACATGATCTGGGTATTTCATTGGTAAACAGCGTTTTTACAAAAGAGATGCTTCGGAAGATATTTGATGAGGTTCTGAAAATGGAGCTACAGGATTCATCGCTAATTCGCATCCTGAATCTCAGGGAAGAATACATTTCAAAGGTTGATTTTGTAATTGATTTTTTACATAATCCAGATACAGTACAGGCGTCCCTCATCATTCAGGAAGATTTTTTGCCGCAGGCATCACGCTTCAAACAGGATTCTGATGAAGAATGGGCTTTTGGAACAATGGGAACAACCGACAGGGCCAAAAGGCTGGCGACCCTCTTCCTGCTCGATCTTACCGACTTTATTCGTCAGACCATATGCCCGTATTTCGATCTGGTACGCTACGCCGAAAAATTATGTGCCAGCCTTCCGGCCTTTAAGCCATTGTCTATTGCCCTCGAAAAACCATTGGGACTGATAGATCAGCTTATGCTCCGGTTGTTTGACGAACAGATTGAAAAGGTCCGTCCGGTTTTGGTAGGTTTTACCGTTCCTTTTCCGGGCAATTTGTTTGCAGCACTTCTATGTTCAGCCCATGCCCGTTCAACATACAATTTACCAACAGTTATGGGTGGCGGGTATCCCAATACCGAACTCCGTCAACTCACAGATCCGCTTGTTTTTAACTATGTTGACTACATTACACTTGATGATGGTGAACTCCCCCTGCTTTCAATTGTAAAACACATTACTGGTCAGGCAACTACCGAAGACCTTGTGCGGTGTTATTTTTTTGAAAACGGATTGGTTAGATTTACTGAAGGTAAAAGCACTGATAATATTGCATTCAGCAAGCACCCGGCTCCTGATTTTGAAGGATTGAATCCCGAATTGTATCTTTCACTTAATGAGCTCACCAATCCCATGCATCGCCTTTGGAGTGATGGCTTCTGGAACAAAATGACTCTGGCACATGGATGTTATTGGGCAAAATGTGCTTTTTGTGATACATCACTCGATTATATCCGCAGGTACGATGCCGCGCAGGCTTCAGTTATCGCTGACCATATGGAAAGTGTTATGAAACAGACCGGTTCATCCGGGTTCCACTTTACTGATGAAGCAGCTCCTCCGGCACTTTTAAAACAACTCTCATTTGAAATTATAAAACGGGGGCTTAAGGTCAGTTGGTGGACCAATATCCGTTTTGAACCCTCATTTACAACCGGATTGTGCCGCCTGATGGCCCGGGCCGGATGTATAGCAGTAACCGGAGGGCTTGAAACGGCTTCTGACCGATTGCTGAAACTCATGAACAAGGGCGTAAGCATTGCACAGGCAGCCAGAACCACATCCGCATTTGCCGAATCTGGAATTATGGTACATGCCTACCTGATGTACGGTTTCCCGACACAAACATTGCATGAAACCATTGATTCGCTCGAAATTGTAAGGCAATTGTTTCAGTCCGGATTTATACAGTCAGCATTCTGGCATAAATTTGCCCTCACAGCACATAGCCCCGTGGCACAATCTCCGGCCAGTTTTCACATTGTACCTGACAAAACTCAGTCAGGCGTTTTTACCAACAATGAGTTGTTATACACCGACAAATCATCGGGGAATAATCCGGCCTTGTCTGCCGGACTTAACAAGGCGGTATACAACTACATGCATGGCACCGGGTTCGACAAACCTGTCAACCGCTGGTTTGAACTCCGGGTTCCTCCGGCAAGCATACCAAGTGCCTATATTGAACAAGCTGCATTAACCAATAATCAGTTCCCGGATTATAAACACCATGTTTTACTATGGATTGGAGGAAAGGTTATATTTGAACAGAACAGAAACAAAGATAAAGGGATGCTGATCATTTTTAACTGTGCTGATACCTGTCAGATACAGGTTCCCTCAGCTTTTGGCGAATGGTTTAAAGAACATGTTGACAGCTTCTCAGTGCATACCGGAAAACCATTAAAATTTGTTGATTTTAACACAATTTGTATTGAATTGCTTGGCGCTGAAGCCATAGAACTGGTATTGAAGAAGTGGTGGAAAAATCTTGAAAAGGCTGGTTTGCTTATAATATGAGGATGTGAAAATATGCAAATATGCAAATGTGAGGATGGCAGGAACAAATAAAACTTGTTGGGTTTTCAGTTTTTGTGCCAAAACAGACTGCGGTTTTCTTTTTATACCTTTACAAACTAAAATATTGCATGATGGATTCACCACAACTTCGTAAAACAGAACAGATTGCACATAGGATTGAAGGTTCACTTACCCGTTTCGAGCTGATACTCCTTCCACTGATTGTTGTGGGATGTATTCTGGTATATACTGATAAACCGGCCATGGGAATACCAATTGCCTTCGGTGCAGCGATGATTCTTGCCATCGTTTATTTCTTCAGGTGGTTTAATCCCGGGGTTCAGAACGCCATGCAGGGGTTCCTTTTTAAATTAACATCTTTTACACTGGCTATCGGAACACTCGGAATCATTTTCAGCCTGCTTCACATGAAGACGGGAAAAATGTTTCTGATTATCTGCATAGCTGATACACTTGTGAACACAGGCTTCTGGCTGATTTTCAGAAAAAAAATACCCGAAACAGAACTTATCAGGCGTGATGATATGATAAGGCTGGCAATTGTGCTGGCAATCTGTGTGGTACTGCTGTCAGTTAAACTTCCGGTGCCGGAGGTGTTTCAGCAGCCTGTTGTGATTGAATGATTATTTAAACAGGAAGAAGAGTGCTGCAAGCATGACAATGATTACTCCTGCCATCAGCATCAGCCGTTTGCGGTATGTTTCAGCTTTGTTTTTGTGAAACATGATTTCTTCTTTATACTTCCTGACATCAATAATGTTGTTGATGGTTTTTTTAAGGTTGATAAAAAAATCTTCATCTTTAATGATATAATCAGTAGCTCCTTTTTTAAGAAGCGGAACCGCAATATCTGCATCGGTTCGCATGGTAAGAATAATCACCGGGATTTTTTTATATGGATTGCTGCGTTTGGAGGGATCTTTCAGCAATGTGAGTATCTGGCTTCCATTTTTGGCTTCCGGAATCATACTGTTTAGTTCATAATCCAAAACAATCATCGAAGGAATTGTGGCGGTATTTGCCTCAATAAATTCAATTAATTTCTCACCGGTTTCGAACACCCTGATTTCAAAATCCATCTCTTTTTCAAGGCCTTTCTTAACGGAAGAGGCAAAAATCGTATTGTCTTCGACTAAAAAAATCAGTTCTTTCTTATCCATTTTATTTCGAGTTACTATTGTCAATAATATCTTCCAGAAATCTGTTATCTGCGGTCATTTTTTCGGTTTCTTCCTTAGCTTGTTTTCCCTTTGCCAATTCAATGAATAAACGTTTCAGGTTGATACTTTCAGAGAGAACTGCCGCAAGGATGAACAGCAGGATAATTGATAGCGAAGGGTTATAATCTTTAAGAACAAAAGCAAGGCTGATAATCACAATATCAGAAATATAAAGCAAAATGGCAGCCTTTTTATGATTTGCACCTGTTTCGATGAGCAGGTGGTGAACATGTGTCCTGTCCGGTTTAAAGGGTGATGATTTTTTGAGTATCCGCTCCGTAAATACCCGAAGGGTGTCATATACAGGTAAAAGCAGGATGCCAACAACCACAACGGTGAGGCTGGCAGTATGTGAAACCGAAGAGGCTGCAAGTGTAAATCCGCCCTGAATCACCACAATGCCAAAAATTGCCATTAAAAAGCCAACCAGAAGCGACCCTGTATCACCCATAAATATCTTTGCCGGATTAAAGTTAAAAATAAGGAATCCGAGCAGGGATCCTGCAAACGTAATTGCCAGCACACCAAAGGTGATATTGTCCTGATAAAGCAGTATTGAGCCCATTACCATTGAGTTGATAAATGCCAGTCCGCCGGCCAGCCCGTCAATTCCATCAATAAGGTTAAATGCATTGGTAAGACCAACTATCAGAAATACGGAGAAAGCATATTGCGCTATGGGATGCATTTCGTAAATACCAAATACCCCATTGAGCGATTCGATTTTAAACCCGAAATAGGCGATAACCAATGCAACAACTATTTGAATCAGAAACTTGAGGGAAGCTCTCAAATCCTTTAAATCATCAAAAATTCCAGTGATGAATAATACAATGAGGGCAAAAAACAAGGATAGCGTCATGGCATTAAACTCATGGTTATAAAACATCCAAATGGTTGAAACAACAATAAAACCAACAAAAAACCCTATTCCCCCCAGCGTTGGAATAGGGGTTTTATGCATCTTGCGTTGATCGGGTTTGTCGAGCAAATGGTATTTTTTGCTGTATTTGATAATCTGGGGGATTACAAGCGCAGTAATTATTGCCCCAAAAACAAAAGCTAACCCAATATATATCAGGCTATTATTGGGAATTCCCGCTATTAATTCATTTGGCCTTATATCCATTTAGATATTCCAGTTTTGGCGTTTTATTGAAACCGCTATCAATTAGAATGCGTAGAGCAAATATAAGAACAATTTGGGTTGTTGGTTTTCAAAAGCCGGAAATATTTTTTAATATGATTTTAGATTGCTTTTAAAAGTGTATGAAAACCAATTGCAGGCCTTTTTTGAAATCTGTTATTCGCTTTTTTGACCATCACTATAACTATGAATTTTTGTATCTTTATCCCGCAAATAATTTAATAGCCCAACATGCCCTCTAAGTGGAAATATAGAATTTTATTCTTGTCGTCTTTTGATCCGCGAAACAGGAAAAAACTGTCAGGTGTATCTTATACTATTTTAAATACACTGGAGCAATATTTTGAGGTTGTGGATGTTATAGGACCAGTAAAGTGCAGACGACTATTGAAATCAGTTTTTGGCAGATTGTCGAGAATGCTTACCCACAAATACAATCTTGATCATAGTTTCCTGCTTTCCAGATTGTATGCGTGGTCATTTAGCAGAGAAATAGGCCAAAAACAATATGATTTTATTTTTGCACCCCGGGCTTCAACTGAAATTGCATGTCTTAAAACCTCTGTTCCCATTGTTTATTATTCTGATACAACTTTTCAGAGCCTGTATAATTATTATGAATGGTTTTCTGATTTTTTAAAAATCTCTGTTTGGGAGGGGAACAGAATTGAGAAAAGAGCTTTGAATAATGCTTTCTTTTGCATATTTACTTCAGAATGGGCTGCACAGTCAGCTGTTGAATTTTATAAAATCAGTCCTGAGAAAATCTCTATTATCCCGTTCGGCCCTAATCTTGACAAAATCCCCCTGGCTTCAGATGTGCTGATTGCCAAGCAAAATGATATTTGCCGATTGCTTTTTCTTGGGGTTGAGTGGGAACGAAAAGGCGGGGCGATAGCTTTTGAGACATTCAGGGAATTGAACAGAATGGGAATACCAACCACGCTTACGGTATGCGGATGCATACCTCCCGAGCAGTTTTTAGACAAAGGTGTAACCGTCATACCCTACATTAACAAGAATAATCCGGATGAAAACAACCGTTTTGAAGAGATGATGAAGGCTCACCACTTTTTAATTTTACCTACACGTGCTGAATGCTTCGGTCTTGTTTTTGCAGAAGCAAGTGCTTTTGCAATTCCCTCAATTACAACCGATACCGGTGGGATTGGGTCCGCTGTGAAGAATGGCATTAATGGATACAGGCTTTCATTAAACGCCAAAGGCCCGGAGTATGCTGAAATTATAGCCGGAATTTTTATTCCGTTTGAAAAATATACGAACCTTTGCATATCAACACGTAGTTTTTTTGAGGAAGAACTAAGTTGGGATGTGTTTGCAAACAAACTAAAAGGAATTTTAGATTTGTATACACATAATCATCAAAAGGCATAATTCGTAAGTTTGCAATTCTGTTTTTGCCGCCCTATTCAATCAAACATACCTTAAAGGAGGATTATACTATTTTAGTAAACTTTTCAAATAAAGACCGTCGCCCTAAAAAGCAGCTCGCCAACAGGCAGTATTACCGGTCGCTCATCGATCTCAAAACGGAATCAGCATTTCTTGTAGATTTCGATGGCGATATTTTAATGCTTAACCCACGTTTTGAGGCATTCACAGGTTATACTGAAAACGATCTGACCGAAGTCCATGTCAGAAACATATTTCTGACTTCCAAAGACAGGTCAAACCCGTTTGACACGCGCCAGCTCCGTGAGTTTTCTGACGAATTGTACATGGTTGACCCGGTCAACTATCTGGTTCCGGTTAATCTGGATTTTAAGGAAATTGAAGGCCAAAAGTTTCTTGGAACACTTAAGGAAACTCAGGTTGTCATGCCTTCACAGCCCTCAGCAAACAGCCCTGCTGTGCTCAAACCAAGACCTCAGTCACCCCAGGGTTCTGAACTGAGAACATCTTCAGAACCATACTGGTCAATCGACCAACAGCACGATGTACGAACAGCCCTGAACGGAATTATGGGCTTTGGGTCTATCTTGTTAAAGGATGAGAAAATTACTGCTGATAAAAAAATCACGGGATTCGTTGAAGGGATTCTTAAAAACAGTAACCGCTTAAAAACGATACTTGATAAACAGAATACTGAAAATCATGACGATATAATCTCAGCTAATCTTACCACTGTTGATATTGGCTCCATTCTTCAAAAGGTAAAAATTATGCTCGAACCACAATCCATTGATTTGGGCATAACACTCAATTTTTCGCAAAATATTAATTTACGCATAGTTACCGATGAATCTCGTTTATACCGTATCCTGTATTTCTTCGTTGAAAAGGCAATTCTGTATACAAGAAATGCTGAAGTAAGCATAAATGTTGAAGAAGAATTCTCACCGGATAAACTCAACATTAAGATTGACAATATCGGAATGGATGTTCCAACACAAGTGATTAATTTTATCAGAAGAGAGAACTCCCGGCCAACATATGATGCAAATAATCAGATTCTTAACGATCACGTTGACGTTCAGACTTTGCTCAGAAACCTGAATGCGATTGAAGGAAAAATATTCTTTCAAACCGGGGCGCATCTTGGTGAAATTGTAACCATTTCATTTTCAAAACAATCAATTACTCATCCTGATGAGGCAGAAAGCAGAATCGAGAATGAAATACGACAAAAAAAACTAAAAATCCTCATCGTTGAAGATGATAAAATAAACGCCCTGATTCTAAGCCTTTATATCCGCGATCTGGTGGATGTTACTACCGCTTTTTCGGGCAATGAAGCACTGAATATTGTTGAAATGCAGTACAACCATGGCGTTGTTTTTAATCTGGTGCTGATGGATATTGGCTTGCCGGAACCCTGGAATGGCGTTTTACTTAAAAAGGAAATCGAAAATAAGTGGCCCGAATATTCCAAAGTACCGTTTGTTGCTCAAACAGCCCACACACATGACAGTTGGGCTGAAAAAATTATGCTGGAAAATTTTAAAGGATATCTGATAAAACCTCTTGTAAGGCTTGAAATCCTTATGCAGATAAATAAATTCACAACATAATAAAAAAATTTAACAGCGTCCCTTAATCGGAAGGATTTATACTACAGTCCCTTGTGCCTGATATTTCGTGTATTACATATATTTTTATTTCTTCCGAATGTCCCCGCTTCATGAATGCCTCAAAAAATAACAGCAGTTCCGGCAAAAAACGTTCTTGCATATTTGCAATCCATCGTTTAATGCCTATATTTGTTTGTTAAAATTCCTGATTCATCATGAAACTTCGAAACTTATTGCCATTCAAGATATCAGCACCCCTTATGGTCATGATTGCCACAATGGTAATTTTATCATCATGTATTCCACAAAAGAAACTGCTGCTTGTACAGTATGATAAAATAAATGACAGTGTGTATGCCAACAAGTTTGTTTCTGACTCCGGAGCATTACGCGAATACCTTATTCAACCCAATGATTACCTGTATATTAATGTTACAACAATTGAAAAAACGATTTCTCAGTTTATGGAGCCCGTTTCGGGATTAAATTTTCTTGATGCCGGCAATCAGGCACTGCTTGGTTATCATGTGGCCGATGACAGCACTGTTCAGTTTCCTTATCTGGGCATCATAAAACTGGGCGGGCTTACCGTCAGGCAAGCCCATGATACCGTTAAAGCTGCTGCCCGGATAATCCTCGGCGAACGGGTCAGGGTTGATGTAAAACTCATCAATAATTATGTGAATATCATGGGTGAAGTGAATAAAGAAGGTATTTACAACATGACCAAAAACAAAATTACAATTCTTGAAGCATTAACGCTGGCTGGTGGTTTTAGTGAATATGCACGCAGAAAGGATGTTAAGGTTTTCAGAAACATCAGCGGCAAGAAAGAAGTGTTTTTAGTGGATGTAACAAGTGGCAACATGATTGCAAAAAACATGTTCTATGTTTTTCCGAACGATGTGATTTATATAGAACCAATGAGGGCCAAAACAATCGGCCTTACCCCTACTTTCTCGCTGACCTTGTTGTCGACCCTGATGACCACCACCCTGACCTTTATCCTGTTGTTGCAGCAATTTAATACCACTCCGTAAAAATGGGAAAAGCAGTTAATTCAGTAAAATCGGAAGTTGATGTAAAGCGCATTTTTAAAAAATATGCTCAGAACTGGTATTTATTTGCAATTGCAATCCTGTTGGCGTTTCTTTTTGCACAGAATAAAAATAAATATGTGGTGCCGGTATATAAATTGAAAACCTCGGTACTTATCGAAGACAAAAGCAATACTTCAGTTTTACAGGAAAAAGGAGCCATATCAGCCTCTCCGCTTTATCTGAGCTCAAAACTCATTGACAATCAAATAGCTCTTTTAAAATCCTTTGCACAGATCAAAAGAATAATTGAGAAACTTGATTTTGAGGTTTCTTATTTTTCAAAAGGCGAATATACCTGGAAAGAAATCTATAAAGACTCCCCGTTTATTGTTGAGTTCGACAAGGAACACAGCCAGCCAAGATACATGCAGATGAACCTGAAGTTTATTTCAGGTACTGAATTTGAGCTTTCTTCTGAAGCATACAAACCGTTCAGCAACCCGCGAAAGTATTCATTGGGAGAGATTATTGCTGCCAAGGACTATCATTTCAGCATAAGACTCAAACAAGATACTGATCCAAAGTCATTGATAAACAACATTTATGGTTTTCAGATTAACGACATTAACGGACTAACTGGTCAGTATATGGGTAAAACCAATGTATATATTGAAAGAGGAACTTCTATGCTGGTGATTGAAACAACAGGAGCCAACAAACAAAAAGAAAAGGATTATCTTAATCAGTTGACTGTTGAGTTTTTGCAAAGCAATCTCGAGAAAAAGAATCAAATTCTCACAAATACAATTGCATTTATCGAAAAACAGCTTATCGCATTTGGCGAGGAGCTAAATGCAACGGAACAGGAACGCGAAGACTACCGGAAAAAATACCAGTTCATGACCTTACAGGAAAAAATCGGCAGTCTTTTAAAAAATCTGGATACAGAATCAAAAGACAAGAAAAACCTGCTGATCGACCTTGAATATTACAACTATTTGCTGAACTATGTAAAAGACCGTGAGGACTTTGAGAATATTGTGATGCCTTCATCAATGGGTGTGAACCTTCCCATGTTCAATGCCCTTGCCGGGAAACTGGCACTATCGGTACAGGAAAAAAATACGCTTTTGGCTAACTCAACACGGCAAAACCCCTATATTCAGATTCTTGAGAAGGATATAGTGAACATGAAACAATCGCTTGTTGAAAGCATGCGCAGCACCATCGAAACAACCCAGAAGAAAGTTGAAAACACTGACCAGCGCATGTGGAATTTAAGCGATGAGTTTCAGAAATTACCCACAATTGAACGAGAATACCTTGCAATTGAACGCAAATATCAGATTATAAATGATTTATATGATTTTTTATTGCGTCGCAAATCAGAAGTAGAAATTCAGCGGGCCGCTAACACACCTGACCACGAAATTGTTGATTCCGCGGGAGATACAGGAATTATGAACATAGCCCCCAAACCAAAAGCCGCATATATGAATGCCATGATCTGGGCTGTTCTGTTGCCGGCGGTTTTCCTGTTTCTGATAGTGTTTTTAAACAACCGCGTAATGGCCATCGAAGATATTGTTGCAAATACTGATGTAACAATTGCCGGCACTGTTGCAAAAAACACGGATAAACGGATGGATAGCGTATTGCGGGCCCCAAGTTCTTATTTTACTGAATTGCTGCGCATCATCCGTATAAAACTTGGTCTGAGCCCCGAAAAGGGCGAACAGGTTGTGATGATTACCTCATCAGTCCTGGAGGAAGGAAAAACCTTTTTTGCAGCCAATTTTGCTTCAGTATATGCCTTAACGGGTAAAAGAACGCTGTTTTTAGGTTTTGATTTCAGGCAACAGGATGTGCTTCAAGAATTTGCGCTGGATGAGAATATCGGAATTACCTCACATTTAGTCAACAACTTAGCGCTGGAGCAGGTAATTCAGAAAACTTTTACCAAAAATCTTGATATTTTATTATCGGGCCCCATTCCTCCCAATCCTGACGAACTGATTGAGTCAGAAAAGGCACGACAAATGTTTGCCGAACTTCGTAAAAGATATGATTATATTGTTGTGGATACCCCGCCAATAGGCTTGTTTGGCGATGCCTTCCTGCTCAATAAGTTTGTTGACGTCACAATTTTTATGGTACGCCATAATTTCACGCGCAAAAAAGAATTTGTCAGTGCCATCAACGATGCCATCAACAACAAATTGAACAGATTATATATTGTGTATAATGATGCCAGTATTAAAGTTAAAAGCCGTAATATTACAGTTTATGGTGAAGAACCTCCCAAAAGGTTTTTCATAATCAGAATCATGTTGTTTGCGCGCAGAATTGTTGTGGATTTGCTAAGAAAAATATAGTTTTAACCTCTAATCAATTGATAGTATGAGTAAAAAAGTTGCACTAATTACCGGCGTCACAGGTCAGGACGGTGCGTATCTGTCAGAGTACCTGCTCAAAAAAGGATATGTTGTTCATGGCATTAAAAGAAGGTCATCATTGTTTAATACTGACCGGATCGACCATTTATACCAGGATCCGCATGTTGACAACAAGAATTTTGTATTGCATTACGGCGATATGACCGACTCAACAAACCTGATCAGGATTGTACAGGAAACCCAGCCCGATGAAATATATAATCTTGCGGCAATGTCGCATGTAAAAGTAAGTTTTGACACCGCTGAATACACCGGAAATGCCGATGCGCTGGGTGCCCTGCGTTTGCTCGAGGCAGTCAGGTTGCTCAATCTTACCGAAAAAACCAGGATTTATCAGGCATCAACTTCTGAACTTTACGGACTTGTGCAGGAAATTCCCCAGAGTGAAAAAACACCGTTTTATCCCCGTTCGCCCTATGCTGTTGCAAAATTATATGCCTACTGGATGATGGTGAATTACCGCGAAGCCTACAATATGTTTGCCTGTAACGGTATTCTGTTTAACCATGAATCGCCCATCAGAGGCGAAACCTTTGTTACCAGAAAAATTACCATGGCTGTTGCCAAAATTGCGCTGGGTATGCAGGAAAAACTTCATCTGGGTAACCTTTCGGCCAAACGTGACTGGGGCCATGCAAAAGACTATGTAATAGCAATGTACCTGATTCTGCAGCAGGAAAAACCCGACGATTACGTTATTGCTACCGGCGAAACCACCGAAGTTCGTGAATTTGTGCGTATGGCCTTTAACGAGGTTGGAATTGAAGTAGCTTTTGAGGGCGAAGGCATTGACGAAGTCGGCATCGTAAAATCATGTGCATTCCCCGAATATCAGGTAAAACCGGGTACCGTGGTTGTAAGGGTGGACAAAAATTATTTCAGACCTACCGAAGTTGAGCTTCTGATTGGTGATCCTACCAAAGCCCGACAAAAACTTGGCTGGGAAACAAAGTACGATTTGAAAGCCCTGGTTCACGACATGATGGAGTCAGACATTAAGCTGATGAAGAAAGATAAATACCTGACTGACGGAGGGTATGATATAAAGAGCTACTATGAATAAGGATGCACGGATTTTTGTTGCCGGCTCAACCGGTATGGTGGGCAGCGCAATTGTACGTTTTTTGGCTGGAAAGGGCTATCATTCAATAGTTGGCACCTATAGAAACCGGAAACCTGCTGCCCATGGCAATGTTGACTATTTTCAGGTTGATTTAATGGATCAACAGGCAGTGAAGAACTTTTTTGCAGAGCAAAAACCTGACTATGTGTTTGATGCTGCTGCAAAAGTTGGGGGAATTGTTGCCAATAATACTTACAGAGCCGATTTTCTGTATGAAAACCTTGTTATTCAAAACAATATCATTCATAATGCTTATCTGTCGGGGGTTCAAAAGCTGCTTTTCCTCGGAAGTTCATGCATTTATCCAAAAAACGCCCCGCAGCCCATTAAGGAGGATTATTTACTGACCGGAGTGCTTGAGTACACCAATGAGCCATATGCCATTGCAAAGATTGCCGGCCTCAAGATGTGCGAAAACTACAATCTGCAGTATAAAACCAATTTTATTGCAGCCATGCCCACCAACCTGTACGGACCTGAAGACAATTATGATCTGCAGAATTCGCACGTGCTTCCCGCCCTGATCCGCAAATTTCATGAAGCTAAAATTTCGCAGGCCAAAAATGTGACTATCTGGGGAACCGGCTCACCTTTACGTGAGTTCATGCATGTGGATGATCTTGCAGCTGCATGCGTTTACCTGATGGAAAACTACAATGGAAACCAGTTTGTAAATATCGGCTGGGGGAAGGACATTTCAATTAAAGAGCTGGCTTTGCTTATCAAAGAAATTGTTGGTTTTGAAGGCGAATTGGTTTTTGATACCTCAAAACCAGATGGTACGCCACGCAAACTGCTTGACGTATCGCTGCTTACCTCTCTCGGGTTTAATCCGACAATTTCGCTTCGCGAAGGCATTGCCGATGCCTACAAGGATTTTTTACAAAAATACGCTTAGGTTTAACATTTGAACATACAACAATCATATGGAAAGTTCAGTAAATCAGCACTCCATGCCACCTTCAGATGAAAACTGGACGATGGTACTGCGCCCGAAACGAAGCCTTTTTGAGGTAAACCTTCATGAATTATGGCTATACCGTGACTTGATTGCCCTATTTGTGCGCCGCGATTTTGTGGCCAAATTCAAGCAAACCATCCTGGGACCGATATGGTTCATCATCCAGCCATTACTTACAACACTCATGTTTGTGGTTGTCTTTGGCAATATTGCCGGAATCCCAACGGATGGAATCCCAAAAGTGCTTTTTTACATGACCGGAATTGTGGGATGGAATTATTTTTCAACCTGCCTGAATGAAACCTCCCAGACTTTTATCAAAAATGCCAGTGTTTTTGGAAAGGTGTACTTCCCCCGGCTTGCCATGCCCATTTCGATAGTTATTTCAAATCTTGTAAGTTTTGTAATCCAGTTTATTTTCCTGATCGGATTTCTGGTTTATTTTATTCTGACTGGTTCTGATGTGATGCCTGGCTGGGGTGTGATGCTGATTCCATTTCTGGTACTCCTGATTGCCGGTCTGGGACTGGGTTTTGGCATTATCATTTCCTCACTCACTACCAAATACCGCGATCTAGTACATCTTGTAACTTTTGGTGTAACCCTCTGGATGTATGCAACTCCGGTAATCTATCCGCTGTCAAGAATCCCTGAAAAATACAAAATGTTTGTGCTTGCCAACCCGATGACTCCAATCGTGGAGACTTTTAAAACCGTATTGCTGGGTGTTGGTGAGGTGAATTATCTCCAGCTTTTATACAGTTTTGCTTTTACAGTGGTGCTGCTGGCCATTGGAATACTGATTTTCAATAAGGTTGAAAAAACCTTTATGGATACGGTTTAATGAGGCCTGTTTAATCTTTTTTCAAAAATCTACAAAACGATACATCATGTCGGATACAGTAATAAGATTTGAAAACGTTTCGAAACAATACCGGCTGGGAGTGGTTGGAACCGGGACTTTAAGCCATGACCTGAACCGTTTTTTGGCCAAACTCAGAGGAAAAGAAGACCCCACCCGTAAAGTAGGTGTTGCCAATACCCTGAACAGCCGCGATGGCGAATATGTTTGGGCATTAAAGGATATCAGTTTTGACCTGAATGATGGTGAAGTTCTTGGAGTGGTCGGAAAAAACGGTGCCGGGAAATCCACTCTTTTAAAACTTTTATCAAGGGTTACAGCTCCAACCACCGGTGAAATCAAAGTTAAAGGTCGCATCGCTTCTTTGCTTGAGGTTGGGACTGGCTTTCATCCGGAGCTTACAGGCAAGGAAAACATCTACCTGAATGGAGCCATTCTGGGGATGACCAAACGGGAGATTACCTCCAAATTTGATGAAATTGTTGATTTTTCGGGCGTGGCCAAGTATGTCGACACTCCCGTTAAGCGCTATTCATCAGGCATGTACGTTCGTCTGGCTTTTGCTGTGGCAGCACATCTTGAACCCGAAATACTCATTGTGGATGAAGTTTTGGCTGTTGGTGATGCCGAATTTCAGAAAAAAGCCATCGGGAAAATGCAGTCAGTTTCAAAGAGTGGCCGCACGGTGTTGTTTGTAAGCCACAATCTTACAGCCGTTGAACAGTTGTGTACCAAGGGCATATTGCTTCAGAACGGCATGCTCAAATTGTCAGGTGATATCCACGATATTACAACAGCTTATAAAAAGGCTTCCGTGAATGAGAACCAACTCAAACGCAGCGGAACGCGTCTGGTAGAGTTTCTCAAATACAGGATGACCAACCTGAAAGGGCTGGAGACCGACGAAATCTTTCTGGGCGATTCCTTTACTATTGAAGCCGAGTTTAACTCACGCGAAAACGCTGATTACACTGATTTTTCACTGGATATCCGCAATGATTCGAACGAATTTATAGGCCATATCACCAATTCCGACGATCGTTTTGAAATGAAAAACCTGAAAAAGGGTGTGGCTTCTAAAGTGTCGGTAACTGTAAATGATATGTCATTTGCACCCGGAACCTATTATATTTCGCTCTGGCTAGGCAACAATTACGGAACATTCGACTATATCGAAAACTGTATCCGCTTCAACATCAAACAGGGTGATGCTTATATTCACAGGCCTTACCCCTTCGACAAACGTGCAAAAGTAGTACTGAAATCAAGCTGGAAATTCGAATAATTACAGTTATGGAAAAATCACCAGTTGTTAGTATCCTGATGCCCGTGTACAATGGCCGTGATTATCTGAGACCTGCCATTGACAGTTTGCTCTCGCAGACATTCCGTGATTTTGAATTGGTTATAGTAAATGATGGGTCTAAAGATGATTCTCAGGATATTATAGATTCATACAAAGACCCCAGAATAGTTTCAGTTAAACAGGAAAATCAGGGAGTAGCCCGTTCACTGAACAACGGATTAAAAATTGCCAAAGGAAAATACGTGCGCCGTCATGATGCCGATGATATTTCTACACCGGAATCGCTGAAAATACAGGTCGATTTTCTTGAAAAGCATCCTGAATATGTAATGGTCTGTAATCAACAGGCCTTTATGACCTC
>CAZKCK010000015.1:16780-40233 GCA_964550695.1 uncultured Bacteroidales bacterium
GCCCCACCTCCACCAAAACCCGTTAATTTACAATCCAAAATCCATCCCAGGGGAAAATACTTCAGGGAGGATATGCGGTATATGTATTCGCTGGTGGTGAATGCCGGAGATAGTAAATTAATGCGAAAAATGGCATCTGAGATTATACGTGATGGCTGGAAAGATATCAGGACATGGAAAATGCTGATGTTCCCGTTGATCGGTGAAAAATTTGTAAAACTTGGGGTTCGCATTAAGGGGATGTTCCGGTAAACCATTTAAAGGCTATGTCATAAATTTACTAAAATCAGGCAATGGAAACCAAAGCGCTAATTTCAGTCATCATACCAAACTTCAACAGGGGCGACCTGTTAAAGGAAACACTGGAATCGGTGCTCAAACAGTCATATCCTTACTGGGAAGCGATTGTGGTTGATGACGGATCAACTGACAACAGCGAATCTGTTGGATTGGAATATGCCCTAAAGGATTCAAGAATAAAGTATTATAAACGCACCAAGGAATCCGGTGGCGCTCCGGTTTGCCGGAATATCGGCATACAAAAGTCAACTGGTGATTATCTGATTTTTCTGGATTCCGATGATTTGCTTGCATCTTACTGCCTTGAACAACGGATGAATCAAATCACATCCTGTCCTGAAAATGATTTCTGGGTTTTCCCGATGCTGATGTTTCTGGGTAAACCTGAAAGCGCCTGTAAACTATGGAACATCAATACTCCGGAACCCGATCTTCACCGCTTTCTGAAACTTGATGCGGTCTGGCAAACTTCTGGTCCTGTCTGGCGTAAAAACGCAGTTATAAAAATAAACAGGTTTACCGAGGGGCTGGCTTGCTGGCAGGATGTCGACATTCATTTAAAAGCACTCATTTCTGGCCTTTCTTACAAAAAGTACTATCAACTCAAACCCGATGTTTTTTATCGTCAGCACGAAACCGGCAGTATCAGTCAGAATGAGATAAGCTCGCCGGCCAAGATGAAAAGCCGGAAACAGATCTTTTTAACACATGCAACAAATCTGATTGCATATCCTGATAAGGCTATTTTTGACAGTCTGCGGGTGTTGGGTACCAATGTAGTAATAGGGGCAGTTAAATCGCTCAATGTAGGCATTGTAAATAAGGTGGTTGTATTTGGCTTCCGGAAGAAAATATTTTCTTTGAGGTTTGTAATCAAAGCCTATTTTCTTTTGACAATAATGCTTTTACGGTTAAATAAATTTGGCTTTATTGCTGCGTTCGTAAATAAAATGATTAAGAAAAGACGCATTGAATCAACTATCGGAAAACACCTTTACCAGCAAAAATGATTGAACATGGATAACCAGCCTATACCCGAAGTCGAAATTTCAGTTGTTATTCCGGTAAAAAACGGGATCGACACACTAAAGTCATGCCTTGACGGAATATTTGCACAGACCATAAAAGACCGCCTGGAAGTAATCGTAATTGATTCCGGTTCTACTGACGGCACCCTCACACTGCTTCAAAACTATCCTGTAAAGCTTGTTAATCTGCCTCCCAAAGAATTCAATCATGGTGAAACCCGTAACCTTGGTATTGGCCTGGCAAAAGGCAAATTCGTTGTAATGACGGTTCAGGACGCCACTCCGGCAAACGAATACTGGATAGAAACCATGCTGACGCATTTCAGTGATCCTGAAGTGGCTGGTGTGTGTGGGCAACAGATAGTAAACAGGGATAAATCAAAAAATCCCCTCCAATGGTTCAGGCCTGCTAGTGAGGCGGTTCCATTCTCATACCAGTTTAAAAATCCTGAAGATTTTAAAAAACTGAGCGGAAAACAGCAGCACAGCTATTGCACCTGGGACGATGTAAATGCTGTTTACCGCAAAGACATGAAAGAAAAACTGCCTTTCAGGCGGCTGATGTTTTCTGAAGATACGCTTTGGGCAAAAGATGCACTGGAAGCTGGTTATAAGATAGTTTATGATTACCGGGCCCGGGTTGATCATTATCACCATCAGAACTATAAATTTTATTTTAAACGCAGCTATATTATTCTATATCAGAATTATAAATTTTATAATTATATCAAATACCCAAAGAATCCCTTCATTCAGATGGCAAAAGTCAAGATTCGCCTGCTTAAAATGAAAGAGCTTTCTTTTGGCGAAAAGATAAAATGGATTTTTTATAATTTTCACCTTGTCAGAGCGGCATGGACGGCTGCACTTGTCTTTGGGTTTAATGCCGTTTTCAGAGGGATGAAAGGCGTTGAGTCTTCACAGAAATACTTTGTGGGATTTCCCCCACAGGGAATCCAATCAAAAAAAACCTAATACTGTATAACATGGATATGACCGGAAAACCATTGGTAAGTGTGCTGATGACCACTTATAACCGCGAAAAATACCTGGCACAGGCCATCGAAAGTGTGCTTGCTTCAACCTACAGCAATTTTGAATTGCTGGTTGTTGATGATCAGTCGAAAGATAAAAGCCTCGAAATTGCCCGATCTTATGCTGCGAAAGATGCACGGGTTAAATCAATCCTGAATGAAAAAAATCTGGGTGATTACCCTAACCGCAACAAGGCTGCAAGTCTGGCCAAAGGCAAATACCTGAAATACGTTGATGCTGACGACATGATTTACCCTGTTGGGCTTGAGGTGCTTGTTTCGGGTATGGAAGCATTTCCTGAAGCAGGTTTCGGGCTTTCGTCACTGCCACAGGATAAAATGAGGATGTATCCATTTGTATTATCGCCCGAAGAAGCCTACAAAAGGCATTATTTCGGAAAACAACTGTTTCACAAGGCTCCCCTTTCATCCATTATCCGTAAAGATGTGTTTGAAGCTGTAGGCGGTTTCACCGGGCGCAGGTATCTGGGTGATTTTGAGATGTGGCATCTTTTGGCTGCCCGTTACCCTGTTTTATTATTACAGCAGGGCGTTGTGTGGTACCGCGAGCATGAGGAACAGGAAATGCAGCACAACCGCACCGATTTTACTGTGCCATTTAAATACCTTAAATGTTCAGAGGAAATGCTGAATAAGGATGACTGTCCGCTAAAAGGTGCTGACAAAGAAAGGGCAATCAAAAAAATTCAATGGAATCAGGCCCGTTACATCCTTGGGGTTGGCAAAAACAATTCTCTCAAAATTATGAGAACCCTAAAAAAAGAATCTGGTATGGGATATTTGGAAATATTGGGCAAGGTGCTCAATAAACCCAAGTAGTATACTTCAGGCAAAATATATTTAAAATATGCTGGTATAGCGCTGTAAAACAATCAGAACTGTAAAATGAACATCACATCCGAAAAAATAAAACACATTCTGAGTAATCCATTCCGGATTTTCATATGGGCAATTACCAGACTGCCCTATTTCAGATTTATTCGTGACACGCAGTTCCAGAATGACCGAATTACATTTAACCGCTGGTACAGGCAAAAAGTACTTGGCTACAATCGCGAAGCATATTGGCCAACACATTTTACAAGCCGGATTCTGGGCGCACACAACATTTATGTGGGTGTTGGGACAAATCCGGGATTTATCCCCGGTTGTTATATACAGGGTTCAGGAAAACTGTACTTTGGCGATTATACCTTTATTGCCCAGAATGTTGGCATACTGAGCGGCGGGCATGAAATATACGAACACATGAAGCAGTTTTCAAGTGTTACGAAAATAGGCAGTTATTGCTGGATAGGCATGAATTCGATGGTCATGCCCGGGGTGGAACTCGGTGATTTTACAGTTGTTGGAGCCGGCTCTGTTGTTACCAAATCATTTCCGGAAGGAAATTGTGTGATAGCAGGAAATCCAGCCCGCCTGATCAAACGACTTGATCCTGAAAAACTTGTAAAAATGAATTATCAAAAGCCCTATCACGGCTATATCCGCAAAGAAAAATTTGAAGAATACCGAAAAAAACACCTCAAAGTTTAATTGACCAAACCATGACAGAAAAGCTTAAACCTCTTGTATCCATTGTTATCCCCTCATACAACGCTGAGCGCTTTATCGGTGAAACACTTGTTTCAGTTGTGAATCAGACATGGGACAATCTGGAGGTTTTTGTGGTAGACGATGGTTCAACCGACCGTACTGTTGAATTGGCCCGTAAATATGAGTCAGAGAAATTACGTGTTCTTGTTCAGAAAAATCAGGGTGCCTGTGTTGCCCGAAACAAAGGATTGCTGCTGAGTCGTGGGAAGTACATTCAATATCTTGACGCCGATGATGTGCTGAGCATTGATAAAATCGAAAAACAGGTAGAGATTCTCGAGAAAAATCCCGGATTTCTGGCCGTTAGCCCAACGGTTCACTTTACGGATGGGGAGGATTATATGAAAATGGCACCCCGTGAAGAGTCGGCCTGGATTTTTGACAATGATGATCCCGTTGATTTTCTGATCCGGCTCTATGGCGGATATGGCGAGCGCTGGATGGTACAGACTAGTGCCTGGCTTACACCCAAAAGCATAGCCGATACCATTGGTCTGTGGGATGAAAGCCTGTTGCTGGATCAGGATGGCGAATATTTTGCCAGAGCTGTGCTTGCCTCAAAGGGAATTCGTACAACCGGCGGGATAAATTATTACCGGCGTTTTATTTCCGGAGGCAATATCTCCTCAAAATACAATAAAAAAGCAAACCTTCAAAGTGCCCTGCATGCCCTGGATTGCAAAACCAGATACCTTTCGGCCCGTACAACTTCCGGTGCTTTTCATCAGGCCATTGCCACCCTTTATCAGGAAATAGCCATCAACGCCTATCCCAGGTTTAAAGACCTGGTTGAAATTTGCGAACGAGAAGTCAGCCGTACGGGAAAAAACCCGGCACTTCCTGTAATGGGAGGCCGCCTGATTGAAATTACAAAGCAACTTTTCGGCTGGAAAGCAGCCAAACTCCTGCGCCATCGTATTCATCAGTTTACCCATAAAGGAAACTAGCATGAAGAAAAAAATCTGCATACTCACCCAAAGCCATTTATGCCGCAACCCTCGTGTGGTTAAGGAAGCCAATACGCTGGCCGCTGCCGGTTATGATGTAACAATTCTGACCACATTTACCTATAGCAACCTGCTCGCAGAAGATCTGAAACTTATCCACCCCGGCATTCATCTGAAGGGTGTGGTCAATATGATTCCCGGAGAAGCACCAAAATGGTATCATCTGAAAGAGCGTCTGAAAAGACGTATTGCCGGAGAACTGATTGGGTTATTGGGTTTTGAAAATGTTTATGCGCTGGGATATGATTACTCCAAAAACCTACGGGCTGCAATAGCCGAAAAGGCTGATCTTTATACCTGCCATCAGGAAATAAGCACAGTCATCGGCTGTAAATTACTCAAAAAGGGATTTAAGGTAGCCTTTGATTTCGAAGACTGGTACTCACATGATTTGCTGCCTGAAGCCAATAAAACACGACCGATCCGGCTTTTGGAAAAATATGAGAAATACGCATTAAATAATGGTTCTCTGAGTTATACCACGTCTGAAAGCCTGTCCACGGCATTCGCTGCCTTTGCAGGCTCAGCGCCTCCAAAAGTACTGCACAATGTTTTTCCGATGGCTGAACGATTGCTCATGGATGGCCTGATGAAAGATCGCGAGGATACTTCAATGGCGTCAATTCACTGGTATTCACAAACAATCGGGCCAGGACGCGGACTTGAGTTTCTTGTTGAAACACTTGCATTGGTTGATACACCCCTCGAACTGCACCTGCGGGGAAATCTTTTCGGTAACTTTCGCGAAGAACTGCTTAAAATCTTTCCATTCAGCAGGGGGCATCATATTTTCTTTCATCAGCTTGTGCCGCATAAAGAACTGCTTTCACGCATTGCTGAACATGATATCGGGCTGGCTACCGAGGAATATACCCCCGATAGCCGTAATCTCACCATCACAAACAAGATTCTCCAGTATCTTTTAGGTGGAATTGCCGTTGTAGCTTCTGACACAAACGGGCAAATGGAAGTTGCCCGCGAAGCACCCGATTCGGTTTTCCTGTTTAAAAACAAAGATTCAAACAGCCTGGCTTCTGTTCTGAATGATTTGATTTCCAATAAACAGAAACTGGAGAAGGCACATGTGAATGCATTAAAAGTGGCCACCGAAAAATTTTGCTGGGAACGGCAGGAGCACCATCTGGTTGAATGGATTAAGCAAATAATTTAAACCTCATCACCATGAAAAAAGTTTTAATTATTTCTCCCAACTTTCCCCCTATCAATGCGGCGGATATGCACCGTGTGCGGCAAAGCCTGCTGTACTTTGACGAAATGGGTTGGGAAGCCACCACAATTGCCGTGGAGCCACGGTTTGTTGAAATGAGTGAAGATCCGGTGCTGTTACATACTTTGCCGCCTTCGGCCCGTATCATACGCATCAAAGCCTTTAAACCGGAGATTACACGAAAATTCGGTCTCGGTAACATCGGATACCGCTCACTGATTCAGTATTACCGGGAAGGGTGCCGCTTGCTTTCAGGTCAGAAGTTTGATCTGGTATACTTTTCAACTACGGCCTTTCCGGTCATGATACTGGGCCGTATCTGGAAATGGCGGTTTAATGTGCCTTATATCATTGATATGCAGGATCCCTGGCGGAATGATTTTTATCTCGACAAACCAAAACATGAACGCCCTCCCAAATTCTGGTTCGCATACCGCATGGATAAGTATCTGGAAGCATTCGCTATGAAAAAGGTTGACGGAATTATTTCGGTATCACCGGGTTACCCTAAAACATTGATGGAAAGGTATAAAAATATCACACCTGAGATGTATACCGTAATTCCTTTTGGTGGTGCTGTAATTGATTTTGAAGTACTTGATAAAACTAATCTGAAAAATCAACTTTTTTCGAAGGAGGACGGGAAGATTAATTGTGTGTATATAGGGCGGGGCGGACATGATATGAGCCTTGCGCTGAGTGGGATTTTCTCCGGTTTGAAAAAAGGACTTTCCGAAAATGCTTCATTATTTTCTAAAGTAAAAATGTTCTTCATAGGAACGAGTTATGCTGCTGACGGAAAGGGTCAAAAAACCGTGGAACCCATAGCCGCTGGTTTTGGCGTTGAAAAACAAGTAGTTGAAATAACCGACCGCCTTCCTTATTTTGAAGCCATGAAGGTGCTGAAAGATGCTGATTTGCTGATTATTCCCGGCTCAACGGATACCAATTATACAGCATCAAAACTCTATCCTTATATATTGGCCAACAGACCATTGCTGGCTGTTTTTAATGAACAAAGCAGCGTGGTTGATATTCTTGCACTTACAAGAGCCGGAATCTGTGTATCGTTTAACAACAGTGATGCTGTTGATGAGCTTGGTACTAAAGTTTATTCAGAACTTCACCGGATGCTCCTGAAAATTCCATTCGTTCCCGATACTCACTGGGCTGCTTTTGAACCCTATACTGCACGGGAAGCAACCCGTAAGCAGGCGGATTTTTTTCAAAAAATTCTAGAAAAATGAGAAAAATAAGACTTGCTGTAGTTTCTTCGCACCCTATTCAGTACAATGCTCCCATGTTTGCATTGCTGGCAAAATCTGCGGTGGTTGAACCCAAAGTATTTTATACCTGGAGTCAGAGCAAAACCACTCTTTTTGACAAAGATTTTGGTCATGAAATTAAATGGGATATACCGCTCTTAGAAGGATATGATTATGAGTTTGTTGATAACATCTCCACCAATCCGGGGCCCGGAAGTTTTAAAGGGATTGATTGCCCTAATTTAATTCAGTCCATCAAGGCATGGAAACCAACTGCCTTACTGGTATTTGGCTGGAACTACAAGGCTCATTTTAATGTGATGCGGTACTTTAAAGGTAAAGTGCCCGTTTATTTCCGTGGCGATTCCACCCTGATTGATGAGCAGGGTGGTTATAAACAATTGATTAGAAGAGTTTTTTTGACATGGGTATATCATTATGTTGACGGTGCTTTTTATGTCGGGAAAAACAATCGCGAATATTTTTTAAAACATGGCCTAAAACCTGAAGAATTAACTTATGCGCCGCATGCCATTGATAACGCTCGCTTTTCTGACGTATTAGCGAATTCGGAACGACTTTCGGCTAAATGGCGTAATCAATTGAGTATTCCATTAAACGCAATTGTAGTGCTGTTTGTAGGAAAGTTTGAACCCAAAAAGAATCCTTTATTGCTTTTGCAAGTTGCTTTAGCTATGGAATCTACGGGTATTCATTTTGTGTTTGTTGGCAATGGGGTTTACGAAAATGATATGCGCTTATTGGCTGATAAACAATCATACATTCACTTTTTACCTTTTCAAAACCAAAGCCTGATGCCTGAAGTTTACAATATGGCCGATATTTTGGCCCTTCCTTCGCAAGGCCCGGGCGAAACCTGGGGTCTGGTAATCAATGAAGCCATGGCTTGTAAACTGGCTGTTTTGTCGAGCACAAAAGTTGGCGCTTCCATTGATCTGGTTGATATGGGTGTAAATGGATATGTGTTTGAGTCAGGTTCACAAAATGATTGCGAGCGATGCTTACGCCTAATGTGTGCTGATAAAAATACGCTTCTCAAAATGAAAGAAGAATCCTTAAATCGTATTAAAGCCTGGTCGTTTACAGAAATTGTAAAAAGCATTGAAAATCAGTTAACAACCAGAAAAAACTAGCATGAAAATCACTTACAGGGCTTTGATGTTAATTGGGATAGGACTATTGATGTTTGCCTATTTCGAGCTATTTACTGACCTGTACTTTGTTTCGTCAATAGGTTGTGCATTATCGGCTTGTGTGTTTATTAAATTTTTGCAAGACTTAGGCTCTCGTATCGAAGTACGTGATCTTGTAGGTTTTCTTGCACTTACCCAATGGATTGTAGGTCCGGTTTTGGCTTACAATGTGCTGCCTTATGATGAACTTTACTATATGGACGTGTCAGAAGAAGTTTACATGAATTATGTAGTTCCGGCATGTGCCGCATTGGTGTTGGGTATGTATTTTCCATTCTCTAATGAACGCATTATCAATCATGAAGATATTGACGCTATAAAGGTTTTTTTAGCTGATAAAAAACACCTCGGTTTTATGATTGCCGGGATAGGAATCTTATCAGGCCTTGCCGGTGGGTTCTTGCCCAAAAGCCTTTCGTTTATGTTTTTTCTTTTGTCGGGATTGCAATTTGTTGGAATTTATATCATACTATTTACCGATACTAAATATAAATGGTATGCTTTTACCGGGGTTATGGGCATGGCAGTGCTATCTGCTATTAAAATGGGTATGTTTGGCGAATTGGTCCTTTGGTTTATGTTCTCGTTGTTGGTAGTCGCTTTAGTTTTACGTATGTCAATGATAACCAAGGTTATAATAATATCAATTGGATTTTCTTTAATCTTATTAATACAATCAACAAAGCAAGAGTACCGCATGGCAACCTGGTATGCCGAAAGCAATAAAAGCAATACCGAAATTTATAAAGAAGTGGTCTCAAGCAGGTTAAGTAATCCATCGATGTTATTTGAAACCAGCGTTTTGCAAAACATGGGTGCGCGTTTAAACCAGGGATGGATTATCGCCAGGATTATAGGCCACATGCCTCAAAAATATGAGTTTGTGAAAGGAGAAACCATTGAAACGGCCTTATATGCGGGTTTGCTTCCTCGCGTATTGGCTCCGAAGAAAGCCGTGGCCGGCGGTAGGGCAAACTTTGAGCGGTTTACCGGCACCGAATTGCCGGAAACAACCAGCATGGATATTTCATTGGCTGGCGAGGGCTATGCCAATTTCGGGGCTTGGGGTGGTATCGTGTTTCTGTTTTTTGTAGGCGTTTTCTATAATATTATCATTACAAAGGTTATCGCCATTTCTAAAAAATACCCCACACTTGTTTTATGGTTGCCTGTACTCTTTTTTCAGGTAATTAAAGCCGAAACCGATTTTGCTACCGTATTCAATCATTTTACAAAAGCGGCCATGGTAGCCTTTATGATTTTTTGGGGCATGACCCGGGTCTTGAAACTAAAAATGTAATTATTGTGGATTAAATAACTCAAAACCGATTGATTATGCGTATTAAAGTTGTTTTTTTCTTTCGAAAACCTTTTACCGATTATTTCAGTATCGAAGAGCTTTTTGGGTCTATTCAATCAGCCTTGCCCAAAACCATTGATTTTGAAAACGTTTATATGAAATGGCCAAGCAAAGGACTTTGGCTACGCTTTCTAAATGCCTGGGAGGCCATCAGTAAACAAGCAGAAATCAATCATATAACAGGTGATGTACACTATATTGCCGCATTTTTAAGCAAGCGCAAAACCATACTAACTATTCATGATCTCGAAGTATTGAAACGCCTAAAAGGTGTTTCGCGGGCAGTGATTAAGTTTTTTTGGTTCACGATGCCAGCCTGGCGCGTCAAATATATTACCGTGATATCCGAATATACCAAATCAGAATTGCTAAAAGCTGTTTCCATACCATCAAACAAAGTTATAGTCATCCACAACAGTGTAAATCCGGCTATTCAATGGTCACCACGTCCATTTAACAAAACCAGACCCAATATATTGCATATAGGCACCGGACATAATAAAAACCTGGAAAGGTTGATTGAAGCGCTTGACGGTCTTGATGTCAAACTGACCATTATCGGGCATTTACGCGGCAATCAGAAAGAACTGCTCGTGAAGCATGGTATTGCTTTCCAAAATCTCTTTAATCTTCCTTATGCGGAAGTTGTAAACCAATATAAAAATGCTGATATTGTTGCCTTTGTCTCCCTCTACGAAGGGTTTGGTCTGCCAATCATTGAAGCAAATGCCATTGGCCGGCCTGTAATCAGCTCCATAACCACTTCAATGCCCGAAGTTGCCGGTGACGGCGCCCTGTTGATTGACCCGACAAATGTTGGCCGGATTCGTGAAGCCGTTGTTAAACTTATTAAAGATGATAGCTTCCGGGAAGACCTGATCCTGAAAGGGAAAAAAAATGTTGAGCGGTTTCAGCCTGCTTACATTGCTCAAAAATATGCTGATTTATATAAACTTGTGGCATCCGGAAAATAAAAACCAAAACGCTATGAAAACAATTCTGTCGTTTATTGACTGGTATCTGCCGGGTTACAGGGCAGGTGGAACACTTAAGGCTTTTGCAAATCAGGTTGCGCATTTTGAAGGCATTTACAATTTTAAAATCATCACCCGCGACACCGATTACTGCGAAACAACGCCCTACAACAATATAAAAAGCGACCAATGGAACCGGTTGTCGGCAAATTCGGAAGTGTATTATGTGTCAGCCAAAAATTCTTCGTATTCCCTGTTTAAAAACCTGGTAAAATCGACTGATTTTGATGCCGTATATATTCATGGCGTATACTCTTTCTGGTATTCGATACTTCCGGTGATTCTGGCTAAACAAAAGAAAACACCCCGTATAGTAGTGGTTGCTCACGGGATGCTCGGAAAACATTCACTTTCAGTTAAAAGTGGCAAAAAGGATATTTTTCTGAAAGCCGGCAAATTGCTTGGCCTCTATAAAGGTGTGGTATTTCATGCTGCCAACCAGTCCGAAGCTGATGATGTTAGAAAGGCTGTTGGACCAAAAGCAACTGTAATCGTGGCCGAAGAACTCCCGATGAAGGTAATTCTGCCTGAATGGGTACAACGCGAAAAGAAACCGGGAGAGTTATCTCTTCTGTCGGTAGCACGTATTTCTCCCGAAAAAAACACCCTGTATGCGCTCGAAGTCCTGGCCGATTGTAAACATGGAAATATTTCCTACGATATTTACGGTCCCGTATATAACGAAGGCTATTGGAATGAATGCAAAACCGTGATTTCGAGAATGCCTGCCAATGTAAAAGTTACTTACAAAGGCAGCCTGCAGGGTGATCAGGTGCTGCAAACCATCAGAAATTATCATTGCATGTTTATGCCAACCACCGGCGAAAACTTCGGGCATACCATCCTCGAAAGTTTTATGGCTGCATCGCCTGTATTAATCAGCAGCAATACGCCCTGGCGAAATCTTACAGCAAAAAAGGCAGGATGGGATATTGATCTCAGTGATAAAAAGGAATTCATCAAAGCAATTGAAACGCTAACTGACCTTCATCAGACTGATTATGATGTTATTTCGCAAAGCGCCCAAAAGTTTGCACAGGCTTTTATGAACGACAAAAGTATCCTTGAACAAAATAAACGCTTATTCGACCATGAATAAAACTACCGACCTTTCAGTATACACAACCGGAAGTTTCAGCACAGGTGCCGGACCTGTAAAACGGTTGCTATGGTATCTGACCAATATTGTATTTTTCATGAACCCGCTAAATCCTGTTAGCTCGCTAAAAATCATTCTGTTACGCACATTTGGGGCAAAAATAGGCAAAGGTGTGGTGATCAAGCCATCGGTCAATATTAAATATCCCTGGAAACTCAGTATCGGAAACTATACCTGGATAGGTGAAAAAGCCTGGATTGATAATCTTGCCCCTGTACGTATTGGCAGCCATTGCTGTATTTCGCAGGGAGCCATGTTATTATGCGGAAATCATAATTTTTCAAAAACCACATTCAATCTCATTACCAAAGAAATTATACTTGAGGATGGCGCATGGGTTGGTGCCCAGAGCGTTGTATGCCCCGGTGTAATCTGCGCATCACACAGTGTACTGGCTGTTAATTCGGTGGCTACACGCAACCTTGAAGCCTATTCCATTTATCAGGGTAATCCTGCAGTTAAAGTAAAAGAAAGAATAATCATCTAAAACCAAGACAATCATGAAAATATCAGTTATCACAATAGCTTACAACAGTGGCCACTCCATTGCCGATGCCATCACCTCCGTTGTTTCTCAAACGTATCCTGACGTTGAATACATTATTGTGGATGGCAAATCAAAAGACAACACTGTTGAAGTGGTTAAATCATTCGGAACAAAAATCAGCAAATTTGTGAGTGAGCCCGATAAAGGAATTTATGATGCCTTGAACAAGGGCATCAGAATGGCCACAGGCGATGTAATCGGATTCATGCATTCTGACGACCTGTTTGCATCAGATGATATCCTTGCCAAAGTTGCGGCATTGTTTAATGCAAATGATATTGATTCGGTGTACGGTGATCTTGAATATGTTTACAAGGAAGACACCAATAAAGTACTGAGATATTGGAAATCAGGAAGTTTTAGTTTACGTAAACTCCGGATGGGCTGGATGCCCCCGCATCCTACATTTTATGTGAAGCGCGCTATCTACGAAAAATACGGAGTGTTTAATACCAGTTTCCGGATTTCAGCAGATTATGATACGATGTTGCGCTTTTTAGGAAAACACCGTATATCAACGCTTTACCTTCCTGAGGTAATGGTGAAGATGCGTGTGGGCGGCGCCAGCAACAGGAGCCTGAAAAACATCATCCAAAAGTCAAAAGAGGATTATCAGGCCATTCAGGACAACAATTTTGGTACTATTTTCACACTCCTCTTTAAAAACCTGCGAAAGGTCACACAGTTCATCATGAAACAAAAGCATTAACAACATTTGATTTGTGGAACAAAAAGCACTGATTGTAATTCCTGTATACAACGAGGAAAACAACCTTCCTGCCCTGCTGCAATTGCTGAAAGACAGAAAGGGTGAAGTGCTGCTCGTAAACGACGGATCTACAGACTATTCCGGTGAAATAATCCGGACATCCGGCTTTTCGTTCCTCACGTTTGCCAAAAACAGGGGAATTGCTGCGGTGTATCGCGAATCTTTTAAATTTGGATTCCAACACAAATACACACAGTTTGTTACACTCGACAGTGATGGTCAGCATGACCCTGCGTACATAGATTATTTTATAAGTCAGCTCAACACCTGTAAGTTGGTAATTGGCAACCGCTTCACAACAATTGATTCAATCCCGGAGTCAAAAATAGCTTCCAATTTTTTTGCCGTCATGCTTACACGCCTTATTTTTGGGATAGAACTACCCGATGTGGCCTGCGGTTTCAGGGCCTGCGACCTGAAATCCGTTGCCAACAGGCAGTATCGTTCATTTCAGTTTGGTATCGTGTATGAACATCTGTTTTACCACTTATCTGAAAAATTACCCATAGTATATGTTCCCGTGCCGGCAACTTATCCTCCGCTCTCAATTTATGCCACAAAACGAATAGAGCTTGAGTGTTTGCTTGATGCTGCACATTTTTTTTCAAATCATCAGGGTATAAATGACCTGATTCAAAAAGTAAAAAATTCGAAAGACTTCAGAGTGGAGTTGTTCGGCTATCTGTTTGAAGCAATCCTGGTTGAACCGCATGGATATGTATTCAGCACCAATATAAATAAGGCAGAAAAATATTACCGGTCATTGTTAAACAATACAGTTTATAATTATTAAACATCATTTCTATGAAAAAGGATGCATTGGGTTATTTGTCCTCCCTTGATCTGCTAAGGGGGTTGGCGTCGCTTGCGGTATGTTTTTTTCATTTTACGCATGGCAATCCCGACTTCCTCGGCACGGCCAATCCGCTATACATTGCAGGCAGGTATGGGTTTTTGGGTGTTGAGGTGTTTTTTGTCATTTCCGGATTTGTTATACCCTATGCAATGTACAGGTCGGGGTATGAATTCCGGAATTTGGGGAAATTTCTCGGAAAACGCTTTGTACGTATTGAACCTCCTTATTTGCTGAGCATTGTGCTGATACTTGCACTAAACTGGCTTAGCACTCTTTCTCCTTACTACCGTGGTGCCGAATTTGTTGTTAATTTCCCTGCGCTCGCATTACACCTTGGCTACCTGAACGCATTTTTTAACTTCCCCTGGTATAATGACGTTTACTGGACACTGGCTATTGAGTTTCAGTACTATCTGTTCATCGCCCTTGTTTTCCCACTGCTGCTCCATCCGCGTAAATACATGAGTTTTATTACGCTCCTCGTTTTTGGATTGTTTGGCTTTTTCATCGACAGGCACAGTCTGATTGTTAATTATGGATTGCTGTTTGTTGTGGGCATTCTGTTATTCCAGTTCCGGGTAGGGTATCTTCTGAAAAAAGAATTCGGTATGCTGCTGTTGATTGCGCTTATTTTAATATTCGTGAAGTTTGACAAGCGCTACCTTGTAGCAGCACTTTTACCGTATTTCTTTATCATGTATTTTGAGTTTTCTGACAGGGTATCCAGATTTCTTGGAAACATTTCGTACTCGCTGTACCTGGTTCATATCCCCATTGGAGGTAGAATTATCAACCTCTCAGAAACATTTATTCAGAATGAATTGCTCAGAAGTCTTATGGTTTTTGTTGCCTTATTTGTTTCTGTGTTTGCTGCGTGGGTGTTTTACAGAATCATTGAAAAACCAGCCATAAACTGGTCAAAAAAGCTCAACTACCTGAATAAGAATGTGTAAAATATAAATTTGCCATTCGTCAAATTTATTTTGTCTTTTATTGTTTCAATATGGTAAAATATATTAATTTTGGAATTTACTCTTCATAATTTTTGATTTATATATTTGATTTACAGTTGATTTATAAAGCTGGCGCAATTATTGATTTCCTACATACAGAATTAAAAAATCATAGAAAATGAAAACCAATAACTTTTTTAAAATTATATCCCTGGTGTTTTTCACCACTGTTTTATTGAGCTCATGCAATAAAGATAAACCAGAAGACCCGATTGTTACTCCGCCAATCACCATCGACAACATTGTTGTGAGCGACAAATTCAACTATGAGATGACAAAGAGTTTCAATATAAGCATCTCCACAAAAGACATATATGGCACCGCAATGCCCGGCGTGAGGGTTGAAATTTACAAGGATTATGATGAGATCACAAAGGAAGGAAATCATTTGCTTACCGGGATTACAAATGAACAGGGCGTATGGGAAACCATGTATCCGATTGATTTTGTGTCAAAAAAACTTTATCTGGTCACTGGTTATATTGGATTGCCTTCGGTTACCGCTGTCGATATCATCAATAATCAGATAGATGTTACCATTGGTGGAGTAGCCGGCACCAGTTCTTTAAAAGGATCTTATTCAATGCCTTCAATCAATGCCTCCTACAACTATCTGTGCAGCTTCAATGGTCTGGGCGTACCTTCATGCCTGATTACTCCGCGTGATGTAATAAGTGCTGCTATGTTGGCTGACATCAACGCCGCTTTACCCGAAAGAGCCCCTGTTCCCACATATCACCCTGAATATCTTGCCAATAGCAACCAAACTGACATTCGTTTGCTTGAAGCTGCTGATGTATGGGTTACTTTTGTTCATGAGGGTGCCGGTTACAGAAATACTTTAGGATTTTATACATATGACATAGCCAATCCCCCCACATCTAAAACCCAGATTTCACTTATTACCATAGCGCTTCCAAATGTATCTTTCAGCAACAGCGGAGGTGGTCTTTTTTCAGGCGACAAGGTCTATCTCGGACAATTCCCGGCTGGAACAGGAATTGGATGGGTGTTAATAGCCGATGCCTATAATGGCTCACAGGTGGTTACCACCAAGCCGCATTATTATTCAAATGAAAACTTTAACCCTGAAACAAATGCGGCCAACAAACAACACAATGTGATATTATATGATGCTGAACGCCAGGTATATCTTATTGGCTTTGAAGATCTTAACCGAAACCCGGGAAATGGAAGCGATAACGACTTTAATGATGCCATATTTTACGTAACATCAAATCCCGTTGAAGCCATTGATAATTCAAATATGCCATTTGTTGACCCAAACCTGATTGACTCAGATGGTGACGGCGTGTTTGATGTGATGGATGATTATCCCAACGACGCCAGTCGTGCCTTCAATAATTATTATCCGGGAAGATTACAGCAGGGTTCGCTGGCTTTTGAAGACCTGTGGCCGGCAAAAGGCGATTATGATTTTAACGACCTGGTATTATTGTATCATATCAACCAGATTACCAACGCTCAGAACAATGTTGTTGATATTGTTACAACCAACACAATTCAGGCTATCGGCGCCGGTTATAAAAACGGTTTCGGATTTCAGTTAAATCTTCCGTCTTCTGCAATTGCAAGTGTTACAGGCTTTAACCACAAAGAAGGAATTATCAGTCTTTCTTCAAACAATACCGAAGCCGGTCAGTCAAAGGCAACCATCATACCTTTCGACAACACTTACAACCTTTATACAGGCATTGGTTCAGGATATGTAAATACGCGTGAGGAAATGGCTTATATCACACCACCTTCCATCATAACAACCATCCATCTGGTAACACCACAAACAGTGGCTGCTGTTGGCCTTCCTCCATATAATCCTTTTATCATCATTGACAAGGAAAGAGGAAAGGAAGTTCATCTGCCGGGCTACACCCCTACTGACCTTGTTGATCAGTCTTATTTCGGAACAATGGATGATGACTCTGATCCGGCAACGGGCAAATACTATAAGTCAACGACCAATCTGCCCTGGGCAATGAATGTACCAGACCAGTTTGATTATCCGAAAGAAAAAACCTGTATAATCGACTCACACCTTGTGTTCGGAACCTGGGTGCAAAGCAGCGGTTTCAGCTACATGGACTGGTATGATGACAAATCCGGTTATCGTAACACAGCTAACATCTATTCCAAAACCAAATAATTAAACCCATTAATACGCTGGCAAACAAAAATTTAAACTTTTTAACCGAACAATGCATTCGCCCGAAAATTTTCATCCTTCAGTGATAAGTCATCCGCTCCACATCGGCATTATCCCCGATGGCGGAAGACGATGGGCTGTGCAAAACGCGTGTTCGTTGATTGATTCTTATGATTTTACCAGACAAAAGCTTTATGAATTTGTGCCGAAATTGTTGCAAAACGAAGTGAATCAAATCAGCATTTATCTTTCAAGCAAGGAAAACTTCAGGCGAAGCGAACAGGAGGTGAAGGCTTTCGTTGATACTTCGGTGGCGGCTTTGCTGAACGATATCAGAAAGCTGGCTTATGCTGAGCAACTACACGTAAAAGTGGCTGGAATTCGCGAAGGCTTGCCTCAAAAATATATAAATGCTATTGAACTAATTGAAAACGAAACCTTTGATTTTACTTCTGCAAAACTCAATCTTTGTATCGGTTACCATCCTCATGATGAAATTATCCACGCCATCCATGCTTCTGATTCGGCTGCCGGTTTTGTGAACCATTTGTGGGTAAATACCCCGATCGATTTGGTAATCAGAACCGGTGGTGCCAATCTGCTGAGCAACTTCCTGCCCTTGCAATCAGGCTATGCCCGTTTGTATTTTTTTAATGAATTATTTAACAATTTAAAATGGGAAAATATACTAAGCATTCTGAATGAATATAAAAATGAAAACCTGAAGTATGGAACATAAAATTAACGCCAATACTGGACATTCCTCCGATGTCTGATCAGAGTTTAAACTGCTCAATCAGATAAAAGTTAATCAGTTTCATGTACTCCATAAAAACCATGATGGCACTGTCTCGTTCTTTCCACCATTTAATTGGCTTAAAATCAGTATACTTGTTTGAACTAATCACCAACGTTACCGATTGATTGCTTTTTTTGAGGGCTTTACCAAAAATGCGTGAGACCCTTTGGGAGTGATAGCTCGAAGTAACAATGATTACGGATTTAACCAGAGGATGAAGTTTTAAATAATCCCTCAAAATAATGGCTTCATCCTGTGTACAGGTTGCTACGTTGGGAAGTATTTCTATGCTGTCCTGAGGAACCCGGAGTTTGACAAGCGTGCTTTTTAAAATTGAGGCGGTAGTCTCAAGTTCAATGCCGTAAGGCTTAAGTTTTTCGGCACCAAATTGTTGTTCATTGGCAAATACAATTTTTCCGGCATATCCTGAATGATAAATGTCAGCGGTTTGTAATGCCCTGTCAGGAATTGATCCCATCAACACAAAAATCAAATCTGATTTTTGTAAATCCTGACTGTGTATCAGCCATTTTCCCATACGGGGAGCTGCGACAAATACAATCATCAGAATAATAAGTACAAAAGGGCCAAGTATAATGATCGTCCATTTGTATTTTTTTATCCTCGCTGAATAGCGTTTTTTGGGCATTTGATTTGTTTTCAGGGTATAGTTTGTTAATTTACAAATATTTGCATATTATATCGGTCATATATTTCAGTCAAAATTAAGCATTTTAAAACATATAACTCAGGCATTAAACAGATTAATTAAACTATTATGGCGACTACCGATCAGGCCTTTTTACGCATTTCGCTGGCTATTGCACAGTCACTTGATTTACATGATAATGTGCAATTGTTTCTTAACGCTTTAGTTGTTGAAAAACATCTGCAACAAGCTGTTTTTTTACTTTTTCCTGAGGTCTTGCAGCATGGGGAAGCATCCTTTGACAAACAGGTTATTCCTGAATTTGCATATCCTGAATTTGCCCCAGCCCAAAATAAACCAGTTGATTGCATTGGCTTGATTTCCGATTTTGAGGATAAGATATTAATGAGTTTCAGTGCTGACAACCCGGCTATTAAGAATTTACGATGGCTGACCACCGACACAAAATCAGATATGGTTTTTATTCAGATCAGCGGTTTTGGATTTCTGCAACTAATTCCGAAAAAAAAGAGTTTTGGGGTATTTTCAATTGACAAAAATCTTTTTAGCAAAGAGGAAACTGAGCTATTGCCGGCATTGATCGAAAAATTCAGACTTTCGGTTGTGCATTGCTTTAAACAAAGCAAAAATAACGCTCAGGTTAAAGGAAACACTTCTGAAAAGAATACGGGTAATTTGGGAGAAAGGATTGTTAAAACACATCAGACAAAAATTCTGTCAACAATCAGTCACGAAACGCTAAACCCACTGAATACAATCAAGGGGCATATCATTCTCCTGCGCTCAATGTTAATGGACCACAATCAAACAGCTTACCTTGATATCATTGATGAAAAAAGAGCACAACTCGAAAGTGTGCTGAAAAAGATACTGAACAACACCTCGCTTCATTTAAAACCCGTTGAGACCGTGTTGAAACCTTTTGATTTGTTTGAATTGTTTCATCAACTTGAAAACAAAATTAAAGAGCATGCCCAGAAAAAGGGCATTGTTTTAAAAACAACTGTGGATGAGCAGATAAAGACATTGTTAGTCGGTGATCAGACAAGACTATTTGAAGCCTTGTTGTTTCTTGCCGAAAATGCCGTACGATATGCTACCCACGGACAAATCCACATTGGTGCAGATTGCATTGCCGATGGACCCGAAACAAGCTCAGTGAAATTCTATGTAAACGAATCAGGCGGTGCATTTATGCATATCGATGTTGAGGGACTGATGCAGTTCTTAAAACAAGAGGACGAATCAACAACAAGAAGTCATGAAATTATGGGATTGGGGCTCTCTCTGTCAAAATATTATGTTGACTGTATGGGCGGGAAACTTGAATTTGAAAAGGAATCCGGTCCGGGTACAAACTTCAGTTTCACTTTAATATTGCTAAAGGAAAAGGACACAACTGTGAGTTCGCTGCAAACAGATATGATTGAAAACAAACTGGTTACCCGTAACATAAAGCTGTTATTGGTTGATGATGACCATTTCCAGCTTGAAATGAACAGGAAGCTGATGAAGGACTGGAATCTGTTTTTGGCAGAAGGTGGCCGGGAGGCAATTGAGGTTTTGCAAAAAAATCCTGATATACAGGTAGTTTTAATGGATCTCAATATGCCGGGCATGGATGGAATTTCAGCTACCCGAATTATTAGAAATGAACTTAAAAGTAATGTTGTTATTATTGCGTATTCAGGTGAAGCACATGACGAAAAAACAGATGAATGTCTGGCTGCAGGAATGAATGGCTTTGTTTCAAAAACAGATGATGTAACGCCAATTATAGAAACCGCACTGGGCCGGCATGACCTCATGATTCCGGCTGAAAGGGTTGCAAAAATAAAGCTGTTTGAAAATATGCGGGCGCTGGTCATTGATGGCAATTCATCAATTCAGTGGATAACCGCAAAAACACTGGTTGATGCCGGTTGTGAGGTCGATATGGTTCGTAATGGAAGTGATGCCCTCGAAATGATTTTAGAAAACAGCTACAATTTTATACTTGCCGATTATCATCTTAGTGGTATTGATGTATTTGAATTAGCTATCAGGTTGAAGGAGAAAGGTATTCAAACTCCACTTATTGCCTATTCTGCCGACAATTCCCCCGAATTGCTTTTGAGGGCTAAAGAATCCGGATTGAAGGGCCCGTTGCTGAAAAGCTTTTATACTTATGAGAAACTGGCATATTTAATTCAGGATATTATTGCAAGCAAACCTGCATCAGAATCTGCCAGACTGTATGATCTCACCAATCTTGACACGTTGGTCGGCAATGATAGGGATGAACTCAGGAGCCTCGTTGAAATATTTATTAAATATATGCCCGACGACCTTGAACAACTAAATAAATGCCTTAATGAAGGAAATTATACGCAGGTTTCGCGGTTGGCCCACAAAATAAAATCCTCAGCAAAACAGTATCAGATTAAATCGATACTGGATGACTTTGAAAAAATTGAACGGCATGAAAAGCTGGGTGTTTCTGAAACTGAAGTTGTTTTTCTGGTTAGCAAGGTTACAGCCCTAATCAACAGGGTTTTGCTGCAACTTTCCGAAGATTTTCAACTGAGCATACCCCAACCCGATTAATTTTCTGATTTATTTCCCTTTCTTCCGGTTGGATTTTGCTTTGGGATTGGCATCCGGTTTTGGTCTGGATGCACCGTATCCGAAAATCCGTTTTAAAATGTCTTCACGTTTCAGGCCCGAGAGTTTATCCCTGATAAATGCTTGATTTTCTTTTTGATACCAGAAAAAGAAAGCGCGTTGCGAAAGTTTTTCCTTTGGGCTGCGTGCAGTGTAAACCGGTTTCAGCGTATACGGATTTAAGCCGGTGTAGTACATTTCAGTAGCAAGCGTCATGGGCGTGGGTGTAAAATCCTGAATCGCTTCAAGCCGGTAGCCAAGTTCTTTCGTATCAGCAGCCAGTTCGGCCATGTCAACATCTGTACATCCCGGGTGACTGGAGATGAAATATGGAATCAGTTGCTGATTGAGTCCGTTTGCCACTGAAATCCGTGTAAATTCCTTTTTAAACTGTCTGAAGAGCTCAAAATCGGGCTTTCGCATAATTCTGAGCACATTGGCAGATGTATGCTCAGGGGCAACTTTTAGCCTGCCCGAAACGTGCTTCGCTATAACTTGCTGCATATAGGGTTGTACTGCATTTTTCCTTGCGTTTTCGGGTTTTTGACCAATCAGGAGGTCATAACGTATGCCGCTGCCAATATAAATTCGTTTAACGCCTGCTATTGCTTCCGCCTTTTTATAAATCGAAAGCATGGGTCCATGGTCGGCATTCAGATTGGGGCAAATAGCCGGAAAAATACAGCTCGGACGTTTACACTTTTTGCATTTCTCTTCATCCAATCCTTTCATCTTGTACATATTTGCCGAAGGACCACCCATGTCAGTAATTGTGCCACCAAAATCAGGCATATTTACAATGGCTTCAACTTCGCGCAATACAGAGGCCTCAGAACGACTCTGCACAAACTTCCCCTGATGTGCTGAAATGGTACAAAAAGCACAACCCCCGAAGCATCCGCGGTGGAGGTTGATGGAATGCCTGATCATGTTATAGGCAGGAATATCGCCTCTGCTTTTATATCTGGGGTGCGGACGGCGGGTATAAGGCAGATCAAAGGGAACATCTGTTTCAGATTCACTGCCGGCTGCAAAAGGAGGATTCACCACAACAAATTTATCGCCTGTGGCCTGTATCAGCCTGGCTGCATACCATTTGTTTGATTCTTCCTCAATGGTGCGGAAGTTTTTCGCATAGGCTTCCTTGCTTTTTTGACAAATTTCGTGCGAACTCAGGATAAGATCTTTCCATCCACTGTTTTGAGGAACTTTTGGAATTGCCTTTGAAAGAAAAGCCGTTTGTGCAATATTCTGAACAGTATTCACAGGCACTCCTTTAGCGAGTAGATGCAGGAGCTCAATCAGCGGCTTCTCGCCCATCCCGTATATCAGCAAATCGGCACCGGAATCTGACAGTATTGATGTTTTGAGTGTATCTGACCAATAGTCGTAATGTGTAAAACGGCGCAGTGAAGCCTCAATTCCACCCAGAATAACCGGTACATCAGGGTATAGTTGTTTGAGAATTTTTGAATAAACGGTGGTGGCATAATCAGGTCTGAACCCTGCCTTTCCCCCGGGTGTATACGCATCCTCTGAACGCATCCGCCGATTGGCTGTATAATGATTGATCATACTGTCCATACAGCCCGAGGTTACACCAAAAAAGAGATGTGGTTTACCCAGCTTTTTAAAATCGCGGAGATCGTCGCGCCAGTTGGGCTGAGCCAGAATGGCCACCCTGAAGCCTTCCTTTTCAATCAGGCGGCCAATCACGGCATGTCCGAATGAAGGATGGTCAACATA
>CAZKCK010000016.1:0-39379 GCA_964550695.1 uncultured Bacteroidales bacterium
TGTTTTCAGAGAAGAAATGAATAAAATGTTTAAAGCGTTCTTTGGTCGTCATCGGATAAATGGTTAAGAATGAAAAAACCGGCCCTGTAAAGGAACCGGTTTCAATAATTATTTCAGGCAGTCTCTATTTTACCTGATCAACAATGGCTTTGAAAGCTTCCGGGTGGTTCATGGCCAGATCGGCCAGCACCTTGCGGTTGATTTCGATTCCACTGTCGTGTAATTTACCCATGAAAACCGAGTACGACATGTCATAAAGACGTACACCAGCATTGATACGGGTTATCCACAGAGCGCGGAAATTCCTCTTTTTGGTACGACGGTCGCGGTAAGCATACTGCTGACCTTTCTCCCATGAATTTTTAGCTACTGTCCAGACGTTTTTCCTCCGTCCGAACTGTCCTTTGGTCTGTTTTAAGACCTTTTTCCTACGTGCGCGTGACGCAACGTGATTTACTGATCTGGGCATTTTTTAAATTTTTTACTTTAGCGCTCTGACTTAACAGAAACTTTAACAGCTAAAAGTAAGTTAAACAATAATTAATTTAACAGGCAAGCATTTCGCGAACATTGTTCTCATCAGCCGAAGAAACCAAAGCCGAATAGGTCAGGTTTCTTTTGCGTTTGGTCGACTTTTTAGTCAGAATGTGGCTTTTGTAAGCATGCTTCCTTTTGATTTTACCAGTTCCGGTAAACGTGAAACGTTTTTTGGCGCTGGATTTGGTTTTCATCTTGGGCATTATACTTCAATTATATAGGATTAATAAGAGAATTCTTTATTTCTTGGGACTCATAATCATGATCATCCGTTTGCCTTCCAGCTTTGGCATGCTTTCAACCTTGCCAAATTCTGAGAGTTCTTGTGCAAATTTCAGCATAATTATTTCACCCTGATCTTTGTAAACAATTGAACGACCTCTGAAAAACACTTCAACTTTTACTTTGGCTCCTTCCTGAAGGAACTTGGTGGCATGTTTTAGTTTGAATTCGAAATCATGATCATCGGTATTGGGGCCGAGCCTGATTTCCTTCACAACTACTTTTGCACTCTTGGCTTTCATTTCCTTTTGTTTCTTTTTCATTTCATAAAGAAACTTACTGTAATCCACCAATTTGCAAACAGGTGGGTTGGCAGTTGCGGAAATTTCGACCAGGTCGAGTTCCATTCTGTTGGCGATTTCGAGTGCCTCACGAATGGAGACAATCGTTTGTTCAAAGTTTTCGCCCACAACCCTTATCACAGGCGCAGTGATACGCTCGTTAACTTTGTAGGGTTCTTCGTGAACTTTTCTTACCGGTCCACGCGGGCCTCTTTTAATTGGAGTAGCTATTGGTTTGTCCTCCCGAAGGTTTGTTCAACTTTTATTTAATTTCACAATCAGGTTATTCACCCGTCATGTTTTGTATTTCTTTGTTTGTAAGTGCAATAAAATCAACGATATTGCTCGAACCAAGGTCGCCAATTCCTTGCTTTCTTACTGATACCGTTTCATCAGCTTCTTCTTTCTCACCAACCACCAGCATATACGGAATACGTTGAAGTTCAGCATCTCTGATCTTTTTCCCCGTCTTCTCGCTACGGTCATCAATGAAAGCGCGAATTTCGGAATTTTTCAGGATTTTTAAAACTTTTTCTGCATAATTTTGATATTTTTCACTGATGGGCAGAATGATAGCCTGTGTAGGTGCCAGCCAGAGCGGAAATTTGCCTGCAGTATGCTCAATCATCACGGCCACAAAACGCTCGATACTACCAAAAATAGCCCTGTGAATCATGATGGGCCGATGCTTCTGATTGTCGTTGCCAATGTATTCAAGTTCAAAGCGTTCAGGCAGGTTATAGTCAACCTGAATGGTGCTTAACTGCCATTTACGGCCTATGGCATCTTTCACAATAAAGTCGAGTTTGGGACCGTAGAAAGCGGCTTCACCCGGAACTAAAACTGCATTCAGATTTTTTTCGTTGGCTGCTTCAATAATCGATTGCTCGGCTCTTGCCCAATTCTCGTCGGTTCCGATGTATTTGGTCTTGTTCTCGGGGTCGCGAAGTGATACCTGAGCTATAAATTCTTTAAAATCAAATGCTTTGAAAAGGAATAATACGAGATCAATCACACTCAGAAATTCATCTTTCAACTGATCGGGCCTGCAGAAGATGTGGGCATCGTCCTGCGTGAAGCCGCGTACCCTCGTAAGCCCGTGCAAAACACCTGACTGTTCGTAACGGTAAACCGTTCCAAACTCCGCATAGCGTAAGGGCAATTCTTTGTACGACATGGGTTTGCGGTTGTAAATCTCGCAATGGTGCGGGCAGTTCATGGGTTTAAGCATAAACTCTTCGCCAGCTTCCGGAGTGCTGATGGGTTTAAAGGAGTCAGCACCGTATTTTTCATAATGGCCTGAAGTCTTGTACAGGTTAACATTGCCAATGTTGGGCGTGGCAACCAGTTCATAACCACGGCGGTATAATTCTTTTTTCAGAAAATCAGTCAGGCGTTCGCGCAATGATGCACCACGCGGCGTCCACAAAGGAAGGCCATTGCCAACCCTGTGTGAAAAATGGAAAAGGTCGAGTTCTTTCCCTATCTTGCGGTGGTCACGCTTTTTGGCTTCTTCAAGCATCAGCAAATATTCCTGAAGCAGCGCTGCTTTCGGGAACGTAATGCCATAAATACGGGTAAGCATCTTGCGGTTTTCGTCTCCACGCCAGTAGGCACCGGCAGTGGCAAGAAGTTTAACGGCCTTGATGGGGCTGGTATCCGGTAAATGCGGTCCACGGCAAAGGTCGTTGAAACGGCCTGTTTCGTAAAATGTAATCTGGCCATCAGTAAGACCATCAATCAATTCAAGTTTATATTCATCACCTTTTGAGGTAAAATATTCAAGTGCTTCGGCTTTGCTGACTTCTTTACGTGTGTATGTCTGTTTTTCACGGGCAAATTCCAGCATTTTGTCTTCAATTTTTTTGAAGTCATCAGAAGAAATCTGGTATTCACCAAAATCGATATCATAGTAAAAACCGTTTTCAATATCTGGCCCTATTCCGAATTTTACGCCGGGATAAAGGGTTTCAATGGCTTCTGCCATCAGATGGGCTGATGAATGCCACATGGTGGCTTTGCCTTCATCGTTGTCCCAGGTCAGGAGTTTGATTTTTGCGTCGGAAGAAATAGGGCGTGTGGCATCCCATATTTCTTCGTTTACTTTAATTGATAAGACGTTGCGGGCCAAACCTTCGCTGATACTGCGGGCGATCTCGAGGCCTGTAACGCCGGGGGCGTACTGTCGTACACTGTTGTCGGGCAATGTAATATTTATCATAATGGTTCTGAATTTTCCCTTACGTTACAAACCGTTCGGGATATTTTTAGCAATCAAAAAAGAGCGCAAAGGTAAACAAAAAACTGATAGTAGTATTAAAATGCTGTTACACAAACAGCCATACGGTTTTTTTGTTTGCAAATCCTTTTAATTTTTCGTTCCGGCGCGCGACGAAAACCGTATATGTCTATTCTGAAGGCATTCGGGTGAAAATACATAATGTATGCCTTGCAGTTTCATGTTTCTTTTTTACCTTTGCCATATGCAAATACATCCGGATAATCTCAAAAAACGACTGATCTGCCTGCTGTTCGGTTTCTTTGTTTTTATTTGTTTAAATGAAAGTATGGCTCAGAACTTTGCTGAGCAGATGTTATACCGGAGTATTCTGCCTCCGTTCAATCCCACTGACAGTGTGGCTATAGCGCGCAATTTTCATGAAATTGGTGCAGCCCATCTTGATTCAATGCAATATCGCGAGGCAGAAGTAATTCTTTTACAGGCCTATGGGATAGCATCACGATTTAATGAAAAGAAACTGATGGCCCGCATCAGCAATAATATTGCTGAATGCTGCAGCATGACCGGGAGGCATTCCAAAGCTGAAGAACTATACCTGAAAACCTTTGATTTGCTCAGTTCTCTTGGAGATACCAATGCCATGGCTATTATTCTGATCAATCTTGGTGATGAATATGCCAAAACAGGCCGTTATGAATTGGCCGCCGAAACTGAACTAAAGGCGATTAGGCTCAAAGAGGCTGCCCATGACTACCGCAAACTGGCATTTTATTACCAGAAACTTGGTGAATTGTTTATTGACCGCGACATTGTCAGGTGGGAAGCGTATGCCATGAAGGCACTGGCCCTCACCCGCAATGATGAAAATACAACATTAAGAGCCACTGTTGCAGTGTATAATGATCTTGGAGCTATCTGGCGTATAAAAAATGATTTTGTTAAAGCAGGAGCTTATTATGATACAATGTATCGCATCAGTCAGCAGGCCGATTACCGGAAGGGAATTGCCACAGCAACATCGGAGCGTGCCTTATTGCTTTTTGACCAGAAAAGGTATTCCGAAGCCTTGCCTTTAGCCCGTGAGGCGTACAATATGGTTGTTGATACTGATGATGATTATCCGATAGTGTACGATGCCACACTCATGGCGCGCATACTCTTAAAGCTCGGAAGGCATACGGAAGCTCTGCCACTTTTAGAAATGGCCCTGAACCGGGCACGCAAAGCGGGTTTAAAACCTGAAGTGCCCGCAGCCCTTGAATACCTGTCAGAAGCCTATGTGGCTTCAGGAAAATTTCGTGAAGCCTATGAATGTCAACACGAAAGATACAGTTTGAAAGATTCAATTGATGGGGCCAGGGTTCAGCAAGCCCTTTACCAAATGCAAACACGGTTTGAAACAGAAAAAAAACAGCAGCTTATTGACCGGTTAACAGAGCGCAATCTGGAACATGCACGTTGGAATTCGCTGTTGGTTGGCTTGCTTTCAGTTTCGGGATTGGTGTTATTGCTGGGCATCTTCGTGTTTGTGCTCCGTAACCGTGCACTTCGGCAAACCAGAGCATTGCACAAAAAGGAGCAGGAACTGCTTGAAACAGAACGGAAACGTTTGGCACTGGAGCTTGAATTAAAAATCAGGGAGCTAACAACGGCAGCGGTTCAACTCATCAACAAAAACGCAGTTTTGAACGACCTTCGTTCCGAACTAACATCCAGCCATACTGAAGATATTAATGTACATGAGGTTATCAGGCAAATTGACCAAAACCTAAACTTAGATGCTGACTGGCAAAATTTTAGTCGCCATTTTGAAGAGGTTCATCCTGATTTTTTTGTTCGGCTAAGACAGCAATTCCCAACGCTTACACCTAACGAGGAACGTCTGTCAGCCTATTTGCGCATTAATTTGAATACCAAAGAAATATCGCAGATGCTTAATGTTACCATTGCCGCTATTGATAAAAGCCGTAACCGTTTACGAAAGAAACTTGGGATCGGGTCAGATGTTAACCTGAACGATTTTTTTGCAAAGTTTTAGGTTGTTTGAATTCCCATTTATCTGATGCCCTTCACCTTTTATCCTGAACCTTTTGCCATTAGCATTTTCCGGCAAGGTTTTGTATCTTGCAAGCCTTAAAACAGGGTGGTTATGAAGAAATACATTTTAAAGATCGTTTTGCCTACTGTCCTTTCGATGGTGCTCTTTATTTTGAGCATATTTTTTATCATCATTCCATGGTTTCAGCAAAGCATAATGAATGGGAAACGGGAGATGATAAAAGAATTGACTCATGCTGCATGGAGCATTTTGGCAAAGTATGAAAATGATGAAAAAGAGGGGCTGTTGTCAAAAGAAGAAGCTCAAAAAACCGCTGTTTCACGTATTCAATACCTTAGGTATGGCGATGAGGCCAAAGACTATTTTTGGATTACGGATATGAAGCCAATTATGATTATGCATCCTCATCGTATTGATTTGAATGGTAAGGATTTAAATAATTTTACCGACCCACATGGCAAACATATGTTTGTTGAATTTGTTAAAACTGCCAGAAGCAATGGGTATGGGTATGTTGATTACATGTGGCAATGGAAAGACGACTCAACTCAGATTGTTCCAAAGTTGTCTTATGTGAAGCTGTTTAAACCCTGGGGATGGATTATTGGGACTGGTGTTTACCTTGAAGATGTGAAGAAGGAAATTCAAATTCTGACCCGCAAACTAACTTATATTTCATTTGGAATCGGTATGCTTTTATCAGTGCTACTCTTATATATTTTAAAGCAAAGTATTGGTGCTGAGCGTAAACGTTTGAAGACTGAAAACCAATTGCATGAAACAAAAGAAAAATACCGTACAATGGTTGAGGCTGCTACTGAGGGGCTTATGATGCTGGTTGATGGGAGGATTAGTTTTGCCAATCCTGTGATAAAAAAAATTGTGGGTTATGAAACCGAAGATATAGTAGGAAAAACTATGACTGAGATTCTTAGCAGTGAAGAACGGAAAAATCTGCCCGATCAGTTGAAAGCCCACAAGCTCAGCGATGGTCAATTTGAAATGACCCTGCTTAAAAAGGATGGCACAGCCTCCGATGTACTTGTGGATATATCAACCACCAAATACAATGGGCAGGATGTAAATATTGTTATCTTTAAAGATTTGAGCTACACCAAAGTTATCCCAATTTCAGGGGTCGATTTTCAACGGTTTGCCCGTGAACTGGGTGTTGGTTACTTTAAACTGGAATTGGATGCGCATGGGCGTTTTGCCTTTGCTAACGATATGGCAATTAAATTGTTGGGCCATTCCGATTTTGCTGAGTTATCGGGCAGGGGTTTCGATGAATTGCTGCCAGGTTCATATTCTTATAAGGATTTAAAAGAGCAAATTGTCGAGCAAGGGCATGCCAAAAATATTCAATTACATATTCTGAATCAATCCAATGAGCCATCAGTTCTCAAGATTTCGTTGGTTGCTGATGTTGCTTTAGGGGGCGAAAAGTTAGGGTGTGATGGCATTGTGGAGAATATTTCACCTGATTTTTATCAACAACAAGCTCAGGAAAATGCGCTTAATCTGTTTGTTGCTCCTTCTCTGGTGCTTCAAACTAAAGTTAAGGACTTGGTTAATAAGGTTTATACCATTAGTTCAATGTCAACAATTCAAGAGGCAAGTGCAAAGCTTGCTGAATTGGAAACCACTTGTTTGATCGTGGTAGATGCATTAAACAATCCATTAGGAATAGTTACCACCGACGATTTTCGCCATCGCGTAGTGGCTCTGTCTTTAAAGCCTGATAATCCAATATATATGATAATGAGTTCACCTGTCAGAAGTTGCGATGAACATTTTACAGCCCAGGAGGCAATGACCCAATGCGCTAAATTGGGCATCAATCATTTGTTGGTAAGAGATGCAATGGATATGTTTGCAGGTGTTTTTAAATCAAGTACTGTTTATTTAAGGTTCTATCAGGCAAGCAGAGGGTTGGTTACAATGGTTAATCATGCTGCCGGTCAACAACAGCTTAAAAATGCTCACCATAGCTTCCAGCAGGTTCTTTTGCCGTTAATCAAAAGTGGAGTCAATCCACGGGTGGTGTTCTCGATGGCATCTGAATTTTCGGATGCAATTATAGCACGTGCAATTGAGCTGGCCATACAAGAACAAGGGAATCCGCCTGTTTCATTTGCTTTTATATGCCTTGGCAGTGAGGGCAGGCAGGAAGAAACGCTGGTTACCGACCAGGATAATGCCCTGGTTTATGCCAATGTTTCGGATGAGCTGGCTGCTTCAACCCAATCTTATTTTATACTGTTGGCCCAAAAAGTTTGCAGGATGCTCAATGCTGTGGGCTATACCTTTTGCCCCGGCAATATAATGGCTCAAAATCCCCGGTACTGTTTGCCGTTGGATGCATGGAAACGGCAATTTCTGGGTTGGATAAACACGCCCGATTCAAAAGCCATACTCGATGCCAGTGTGTTTTTTGATTTAAGAACAGTATATGGTGATAACACACTGACTCAAACACTTCAGGAGACAATTGAAATTGGAATAAAAAAGCAGCCTTTGTTTTTATACCATATGGCGTTAAATTCAAGCAATGTAAAACTCCCGTCGTTGGCTTCAGGTAATTTATTGCACGATAAAGCTGCTGAATCGTTTGATTTAAAGCAGGCTACAGCACCTGTAACTATGCTGGTGCGAACGTATGCACTGCGTCATCACCTTTCGGTAAGCAATACGTTTAAGCGGCTCGAAATACTGCAGGAATATCACTTTTTAAGCAATGAAAAGACCACCGAGATGCTTGCGGTTTATGGATTTTTAATGAAATTGCGTTTGCAAAGCCAGGCCGGACTATTGCATGAAGGCTTTGGTGTGAATAATTTATTAAACAGTAAAAAAATGACAGAACTGGACCTGGCCACCTTGAAAAAAGCCCTGGCTCAAATTCATGAATTTCAGGATGCCGCAAGAATTGACTTCAGGTTGTCAACCTAGTTAGGCTGTATACCTTGTTGTTCTCATGTTTAACGGCTAAACCGAGAAATAGGCATCATGTTTAAATGATGTATGTTCATTATGATCAACATAACCCAGTTGATTGGTCAGCAAAAAGGTTTTGCCAATTAACTGTGGATAATAGTTGAAATGGCTGTGCCCATGTATCCAAAATTTAACACCCGAATGCTTTATTGTTTCAGATAACTCAACACAAAAGGCATCATTTATCGGGCTTTGGTTGTGTATTGGTGAGTTGCATTGCCTCGAGGGCAGGTGATGGGTAATTACCACCCGGGGTTCGTTGGATTGTTGTATGGAGTTTTGCAAATATTGAAGGCTGGTGGAATGCAAATCGTTGAAGCCAGAAGTTGTTAGTTCATTGTTATTTAATAAAATACAACTAAAATCTGCTACACTTTGCCTGATTTTTTTCGCGTTGTCGGGCTGTATGTTCGACCATAGGGTGGTGCAAACAAATCGTACACCGTCAATTGTAATGTCGATGTTGTTTACCAACCTGAGATTGCTTTTAATGGCAAGGGTATATGATGGACCATATCTGTCAACATGCTGGTTGTAAAACTCATGGTTGCCCGGTATCCACAATATTTCTTTGAAGTGGTCGGCTACATAGCTAAAAAATGGGTGTTTGGTGAAGCCATCCTGCAACGGTATTATGTCGCCAGCCAATATCAGAATGTCGCCAACCGGAGTTAAGGGCTGCTTATTCAAATAATGGCTATTCGATTCAAGCTCCAGATGAAGGTCAGAACAGTATTGTATTTTCATACGGTTGATGGTTGAGATATTTAGCCAAATTCGCTGATTTTTACAAGCAGGGGCATGTCGATAATTTCGATTTCACGCCCCGAAAGGGCGACAATTTTTTCTTTAGAAAACTCGCTTAAAAGCCTTACTGTATTTTCTTCAGAGATGGCCGTCATCTCTCCGATTTCTTTTCGGGTCAATCCCAGATTGAACTTAAGACTGCCATGCAGGTTTGATAGATAAATAAGGTTTTCCGCTAACCGGCCGCGAATTTGCTTTTGGTTTAACGATATGATTTTCTTCATGATATTGGCTACCGATTTCCCAAAAGCCTGGTTTAAGCTAAGCAAGAGATTATGGTTTTCAACATATAGCTTTTTAACCAGACTCAGGTCGATAAAACAAACCTCGGCATCTTCCAATGCTGCAACGGAATACGAAAAAAACGGGCTGTCAAAAAAGGCCAACAATCCTATATAGGCGGGTGGCCTTAATATGTATAAAATGATATTGCGGTTGTTGAGACCTTCAATATATAGTTTTGCCGTGCCCTTAATCAAGAAGAGCGCATGCGTTACATCAGAGCCCTGCTTGCAAATTATCTCATGCCTGCGGTATTGCACATGCAAAGGGTTTACAGCGGTGTAACTCCCGTCAACTTCCTGAAGAGTTGAAAAGATATCGCATTTAAGCTGGCAACCGGAGCAGCCTTCCATTTTCTTGAATTTCATATTCAATACTTATCCCACAAAGATATTAAAAGTTGCTTTAAATCAATGTTAGGAAGCAATTTTTTAGGAGAAGTTTAGGAAGTTGGTTTAAATACCTTTGCACATCATGTGCTCTTGATTAAGAACGCTGATGGTGGTAGTTTTATCGCTAAAGCAGAGTCTGTTTAGGCGATTGGTATCTTCATACGGCTCAGGTCAGGCACTGTTTTGTGTTTTTATCATTAACTAACTAAAACTTAAAAGAATGCTACACGAACCATCTGTTGAAATTGGCACTGATGATGCTGCCCCTAAAAAAGCCCGACTGGGTGTAATTATGTTTGTGATTTATACACTTGTGTATGCCGGGTTTGTTTTTATCGGTCTATCAAAACCTGAATTGATGGGCCTTGAGATGATTGGAGGACAAAACCTTGCCATCATCTATGGGTTTGGGCTGATTGTACTGGCTATAGTTATGGGGTTTATTTATAACTATTTGTGCACCAGATTAGAAGATAAATACAGTAAAAATAATTAATCCGAATAGCTATGATTTACGAAGTTTCAAATTATGCGATTTTTATTTTTATTGCCATCGTTGGGCTCGTATTAGGGCTTTCGTTCTATTTTGCCCGTAAAACCAAGTCTGCATCAGGATATTACGCTGCTGGTGGCAACATTCATTGGGGGGTAAATGGAATAGCTTTTGCCGGTGATTATTTATCTGCAGCTTCTTTTTTAGGCATATGTGGCATGATTGCCTATTCGGGTTATGATGGCTTCCTTTATTCAATTGGATATCTGGCAGGTTGGGTAGTTGCTTTGTTTTTGGTTGCTGAACCATTGAAGAAACTCGGTAAATATACATTTACAGATGCGCTTGATTCAAAGTTCAATTCCAAGGCAATAAAACTTGCAGCTTCAATTAGCACTTTGATCGTTTCTGTTTTTTACCTTATACCCCAGATGGTAGGGGCTGGTGATCTTGTAGTGCCTTTGCTCGGATTCCCTCATTGGCTTGGCGTGGTGCTGGTAGGCTCTATCGTGATACTGATTGTAGCCACTGCCGGTATGACTTCCACCACGTATGTTCAATTTATTAAAGGTGGGTTGCTGGTGGTTTTTTCAACCATTCTCACCATTTATATCCTGAATAACGGGCTTAAAACAACTCCAAGAGATGGCTATCATAAGTTTGTGACTATAGATGCCATATTGAATGCCGATTCAACCCTTACTCCCAAAGATTCTACGTATGAGTTTCTGGCATTGGTTAAGGGAGGCAAACACAGTTTTGCCAAATTCAACAAAGCGGGTTCTGATTGCTGGTTTGCTGTAACTCCCAAAGATACAGTATGGAGGCTTGATGAAGTTTTATTTACGGTAGTAAAGCCTGATGGTATAAAATTATACAATGGTGCTGCAAAAACCGAACGAAAGTTTTTTCAGGTTGGGCATTTAAGCAAAATTATTGTCGACGGGCAGGAGGTTGATAAAACCGGCCCTGTGGGCCCTTTTGAATTCGTTAAAACTATTGCCAAAAGCGAAGTTGTGCGGTTTTCCAAGACTTCGTTTAAGGATGGGGAAGACAAAGTAACGGTTTGGGCACAGAATGTTACCAAAGGTACTGATATAATGAAACCCGGCTTGCTTTATAAGGTTTCGAAAGCTTCCGGTGCTTCGTTTTGGGATAAACTTAATTTTCTATCCCTGATGCTTGCCTTGTTTTTGGGTACTTCTGCATTGCCACATATTTTAATACGCTATTATACTGTTTCCAGCCAAAGAGCTGCACGCAAATCAACCATTGTGGCCATTACAGCTATTGGGTTCTTTTATGTGTTAACCTTATACATGGGGCTGGGTGCTATGATTAATGGAGTCCTGGATATGGAAAGCAGCAATATGTCAGGGCCATTGTTGGCCAAGGCATTTGGAGTCGGTCTGTTTTCAATTATCTCAGCCATTGCTTTTGCAACTGTTTTAGGTACCGTAAGTGGGTTGATTGTAGCTTCTTCAGGTGCTATTGCCCACGACTTTATTGATAAATATCTTAGAATCCCAATGACTGACAAAAAGAAAGTCAGGGCCGGTAAGATTTCTGCCGTCTGTGTGGGTGTTTTTGCCATCTTGCTCGGCATACTTTTCAAAGGAATGAATGTGTCGTTTTTGGTTGGGCTTGCCTTTGCCGTGGCTGCTTCGGCTAATTTGCCTTCCATTTTATTCTTGCTGTTCTGGAAAAAAACAACAGCCAAAGGCATTGCATGGTCCATATTTACGGGTATTGTTTCGTCAATTGGTATCATTTTGCTGTCGCCAACCATGTATGAGCGTTATGGGTTGCCAACAGCCACAGCGCCAATTCCTTTGGACAACCCGGGAATTATTTCTATTCCATTAGCAGTTATTGTATTAATTATTGTTTCGTTAGCAACCCAAGGCTCACTGAAAAGCAAACCAGCAAATGTTTAATCATTATAAGTTTAAGTATATGAAAAATAGAATTTTAGCTGTTTTATTAACCTTTATGGTTGCTGCTGGGTTTGCCCAGGAGAAAAAGGAAGCCCCATTATTCGGAATAAGTTTTTCTGGTTTTGTAAAAACTGATTTTTATTATGACACCCGGCAAACCGTACATATTCGGGAAGGCCAGTTTTTATTGTATCCTGAGAACCAAAGACTGGATGTAAACGGCATTGACGTGAATGCGAACGGACAATTGGGCATTTTGGCTATCCAAAGCCGCCTGAGTGGTAAAATAACCGGGCCCGATGTGTTAAATGCCAAAACCTCCGCCCTTTTGGAAGGCGATTTTTTTGGGAATGAGAACGGCAACTTTTCTGATGTGAATGGGTTTAGGTTGCGTCACGCATTTGTTAAACTTAACTGGGCCACCTCTGAGTTGCTGGTTGGGCAGTTCTGGCATCCATTATTTGTTCATGACTGTTTTCCGGATGTGGTTTCCTTTAATACAGGCGCTCCATTCCAACCCTTTTCGCGCAATCCGCAAATACGGTTTACACAGAAATTTGGGGGGCTAAAACTTGTAGCCGCCGCCGCTGAACAACGTGATTTTACAAGCAACGGCCCTGATGGATCCAATAATAAGTATCTGCGGAATGCAATACTTCCTGATTTAAACTTCCATGTGCAATACCTTGTGCCTTTGGGCGAGAGTAAAGACTTATTTATGGGAATAGGTATTGAACACAAGCAGCTTACGCCTCAGCTTTTTGCCGTGGCCGATAAAAACCTGACAGATAAAAAAGACAGTATTTATGTGGCGGGTACTGAAAAGGTTTCCTCCTATGCTGTTGCCGGATATGCAAAGCTCCGCCTGAAGACGGTAACCCTTAAATCATATGCCATTTACGGTGGAAACTTGTTCGATTTGGTGATGTTGGGCGGCTATGCCACCGGGGCAGTAGTTGATGCAAGCCAGAATCGGTATGATTACTTACCCATCCGCACATTCTCTTGTTGGTCAGAGTTTTCAACCAATGGTAAAATGCAGTTTGGCTTGTTTGGCGGGTTTAGCAAGAACTTAGGCACTGATGTTGAAAACACAGGGAAATATTACAGCAGGGGCACAACCATTGATTTTATTTACCGTGTTTCGCCACGTATGGTGTTTAACTTCGAAAAGCTTCGTATTTCTGCCGAAATTGAATATACCACAGCCAATTACGGCAAGGCCAATACCTTTGGTAAAGTTGTTGATAATCGCAAAACCCAATCAAACTTACGGGCTTTGTTAGCATTCTATTATTTCTTTTAACCGATTTAACTTTCTGTTAATAAGTGACTTGTGTCTTGGTTTTTATGCCTCTGAAACTAAACTGAGGCTGCATACAATACCTTTAAACGCAATAAATGCTGTTAGCTTTGGCTGGCAGCATTTATTTTTGGCCATGTAGTTTCTTAAAAGGTAAGCCTGGTGGAGTTTCAGGTGCTTGCTAATTGGCGAATTGCTAATTTTGGCAATCAATTTCATCGCCATTGTGCCGGGTAGCAATGCAGTTTTTATAACCAACCAGCAAGTAAATTGGAAATTTTACCGCTTCCATAGATTTTGTAGCCCGAAGTCTATACCTTTAAATATTGATATTTAATTAGTTGAGAGTTGTCATAGTATTGTCATACTGTTTTTTTTGGCTTGTAACAAAAGCTACTGCATCTTTGCTGCAAATCGAATGCACATGAATCTTTCACTGAAAACCCTTTATGTTTGCGTAAGTTTGATAGCCATTGCTGTATTGGCATCTGGTTGTGGCATGGGCAAACATAGTGGCTTTGAAAATGGCGGGAAACGATATTTATATGCACATATTAAGGGAGAAGTGTATATCCATTCACGAAGATACCAGGTTGACCGGGTTTTTATGGCTGATGACAGCCTTGGGCTCAGGTTGGTGTCTTCATCAATCGTAGTTGTTGATGATGTTGATGGTTTTGTATCCAGGTTTTCAAAGCAAATACTTGAGTACTGCCTCGGTGATAGTTTGTATGTGTTTGATTCATCGGATAGTTCGTATATCGTGATGAATGTTAAGGAATTGCAGGGATTAAGGGCTGAGTTGTTGCCGTATTCGGCAAGCTGGATTTTTGGGAATGGCATACCAATAAACCTGTCCGGCGCTGTTCTGAATGATACGCTTTGGAATGGTCTGGAATGCAAACAGTATGTTCTTGCTAATTTTGCCTGCATCACCTTTAGAAACCACAACCTGTCCCTGCATTGCGAATATCCGCAATTTGTTCAAAATGAAGATGTAGTTAAGTTAGTATCAGATACTCTGCTTTCTCCTGAGCTGTTCGCGCTGCCAAAAGGATTCATGAAGATGCAAAACTCTGAGCGAAGCATATATAGTTTTTCCAATTGAATTGTTTAATATTGCACAGGAATCAGCCCCAAATGTACGAAATCAAATTGCAACTAAATAATAAAACCTTGTTATGAAATCACTTGTAAAATTATTAGCTATCACCATTTGCATTATGGTTGCTTATGCCGGAACGGCTCAAGTTAAGATTGATGTAAAGAAAAAAGTTTCAAAGGAAGCCAATCAGCGAGCCAACAAAAAAACCGATAAGGCCATTGATAAATCATTTGATGCAGTTGAAGATGGGGTGGGAAGCCTGTTTAAGAAGAAAGATAAAAAGAAAGAAGGCGAATCAAAAGAGAATACCAATTCTGAGCAAAATTCAGAGAATGGTAAAAATGAGGACGAACCCAGGCAAAATCGTGACCAGAATACCGAAACTCAAACCCTTCCACAAGAGAAACCTGTTTTAACGTGGGCGAAGTATGACTTTGTGCCGGGTGATGTAATTATCTTTGAAGACAACCTTGAAGGTGAAGTTAATGGAGAATTCCCATCAAAATGGAATCTGAAATCGGGAACTGTTGAAAACGCCACGCTGGATGGATTGAATATAATTTGGTTCCGCAAAAGCAATTCAACCATTACCCCGCTGATGAAAGTGCAGGATTACCTGCCGGAAGAATTTACAATAGAGTTTGATTATCTGATGCTTTCGCCGACACAACGAGCATACCATTTGTTTTTTATGGGTGATGGTGGCAAAGGAACATACGGCAGAATTCTGTTTCATGGCAAAGATTTGGATTATTCAAATCCTAAAAAGGCTGGTACCACTATCAAAGGGGATATAAACGCAGCTTTTGTTAAAGGGTGGAAACATGCAGCCATATCTTTTAATAAACGGGCGCTCAAGGTATATGTTGACGAACAGAGAGTGTTAAATATTCCAAATGTTGAAGGTTCTTTAAAATCGTTCAGTATTGGTATAGGCAATGCCGGATCGGCAACTGAAGCTGAAACAGTGATTAAAAATGTTCGGGTGGCAAAAGGTGCTGTGCCACTGTATGATAAGGTGTTAACCGATGGCAAATTCGTAACTACCGGGATTAAGTTTGATGTGAATAAAGCCACCATCAAAGCCGAATCGATGGGTACCATCAATTACGTAGTAAAAATGATGAACGACAATCCGGGGCTGAATTTTGTGGTTGAAGGCCATACCGATAGCGATGGGGAAGATGCAAAGAATTCGACCCTCTCTGAATCAAGAGCCAAAGCCATATGCGATAAGATGAAAGAGCTTGGAATAGGTGCTGACCGTTTAAAAACCAAAGGGTGGGGCGAAAGCAAGCCCGTAGCCGGAAACGATACCCCTGAAGGTAAAGCACAAAACAGACGCGTGGAATTTGTAAAGTTTTAATAATTAATCTATAAGAAAATGAATGTACTCAGAAATCTGATGTTTCTGTTGGCGGGATTGGTATTGCTGCATGTTTCAGCTTGTAAGGATGATCCGGAACCTGTACCAGAGCCAACACCGGGCGAGGTTAAAATTGCCGAGAATGTGCACGTGCTGGATGCAACGGTACTTGCGTATATGGAACCACTTGATACAGTGAGTTATCAATTGAAATTTGCCTTGTGGCCAACAGGTCAGGCAGCTCCAAAAGTTGGCGAAATAGTGGTTGGCGGTATCAGCCAAAGCACTCCCTATGGTGTTTTGCGCAAAGTTACAGGCGTTACCCCTTATGGTGCTGGTTATGCCTGTGCCACGGGTCCTGCCCAACTCGATGAGGTTATTATACAGGGAAAGATACAGTTGCATAATCAAAAGCTTACCCCTCAAATGGTTCAAAAAGTGAAGCTTGAACCTGGTGTTAAACTTAACCAAACCAAAAGCACCAATATGCTGGGCTTTGATATGTCGTTTGAAACCAACCTGACTAACAATGGAAAGGCCAAGGCCTATGGCTCCTTTTATTTTGAAATGGGGTTTAATTTCGATTTCGCGGTGAGTTTGGTTGATGGAGTACAGTTTGAGTCAACCCTCGATGTGGTTCAGCAAGCCAGCGTAGGTGTTAAGGCAGAAGGTAGCTGGAATGGGCAGGAAAAGAAACTGGGCGAAATTTTGTTTACACCATGGGTAATTCAGGTTGGGCCTGTGCCCATAGTTTTTGTGCCAAAGGCAGCGCTTAAATTCAAATCAGGTGCAGGCATAAGTGCCGAAGTTACCACCTATGCCTGGGAAAAGCTGAATACCAGGCTGGGCCTGGCCTATGACTCGCGTGATGATAATCCTTGGGATTTGATCAATGAATGCAATCCGCAATACGATTTGCAATGGCCAAGCCTTACTGCCGATGCCAGCTTTTGGATAAAAGTAGGGCCATCGGTAAGCCTTAAGCTTTATGGATCTGCGGGCCCGTTTTTCGATGTGTTGGCAAAATCAAACTTAGAGGCCAGCATTACGTCAAAATCCCCTCAAAACAATTACAACCTGAACTATGAACTGTGGCTCGAAGCAAATGCGGGCATTGAAATTTCGTTATTGGGGTTCCTGGATTATGACTACAGTGCCAACTTATTTGAAAAGCTGATTTATTCGCTTAAACGTAATGGAGAACCCATTCCCAATGGAATCGTGATAACTTCGCCTGCTGAAGGCAATAATTTAATGATAGGCTCAACACTTCCGGTGGTGCTTTTGGTAAATGGCCAACCTGCTGATGGTGTGAAGGTTTATGTGGATGATTTGCTTCAAACAACCCTTACCCAAAGCCCTTATTCGTGGTCTTGGATAATTCCTGACCAAAAGGGTGTACATTCCCTAAAAGTGGAGGCCAACATTGGAGGGGAGCTGCTTTCTCATTCCATTGGTGTAAACTTTGTTGAAGCTATCTGGACCGAAACGCTGTTATCGGGTTTGCAGCCATGGGAAACCATCAATGGGCTTAGCTTTAGTGGGTACAACAGTGGCATGGCCGTTGGTTTTGGCGATGAATATTTTGGCAGTAGTGAGAGTTATGGCTTTATAGCTTCAACATCAGATGGCGGCAAAACCTGGACAAAGAATTTGGTGGTTGAAAATGGTTTTGGTGGCTTTGAAGACGTGGTAATGAATGGCAGCACAGCCATAGCCGCTGGCGATGCGTTGGGCGTTTACTGGCTGAACAATGGCGACTGGGAGCACATGAAAGATCAGTACGGTGAATACATTTCTGGTTCACGGTTGGGTGTTTCTGATCAGGGCACGCTTGTGGTTGCCGATGGGGCTTCTATTCATGTGTTGGCCGATGAGCTTTGGTATTATAGCGGAAATGGCGAAGTAAGCATTTCGCCTGAAATATTTGGTGGTACCGAGCAGCCAAAAATCGTAGATATGGCTTTTGGCTTAGACGGCAGTGGCTATTTTGTGGGTTATTCCGTGGGACCGCAAAGCTGGATGTACAAAACCACTGATGGCGGAATGTCATGGAATCAGGTTACCACACCCGGGGGTGCAAATTATGAGCTAAGTGCTGTTGCTGTTAGCGTTACTGGCGATGTAATTGTAACAGGCCGTTCATTAAACGATGGGCCGGAGATTTACAAATCATCCAATGGCGGGACCTCCTGGGTTAAAGCTCAACTTCCTGCATATTTTGGTGGTGCCTATTATGATCTTTATACCTTGAAAGATGTGGTGATGATTGATGAAAATATTGGCTATGCTGCAGGGGTGTTCGGCACTTTATATCCTGCTTCATCCATAATCAGTACCACGAACGGTGGCCTAACATGGACCGCTTCAGGTTTTACGCCACAATACCCTACCTATGAGGTAAAAAAGCTTGTTTTTGTTGACAAATACCATGGCTGGGCTGGTGGTTATTCTTACCCAAACCCAACACCGGGCAGCAATGGAACGCTTTACCCTGCCTTATTTAGGTTTGGACTGGGGAAATAAATTTACCTTCGCATACGATTGATGAAAAAATAGAAAATAAATTGTAATTAACTTATTAAACCATTAAAAATGAAAAAGTTATTATTTGTTGTGATGATGTTGTCAGCCAGTTTGTTGGTAGTTGGGCAGAAAAAATCAGTTAAAGATGAAAAAGTGTTCGAAATAAAATCGGGCGTAATTGAGTATCAGGTTGAAGGAATGAGCAAAGGCACCAAAACCCTTTGGTTTGATGATTTTGGCAGGTTACAATGTATCCGTACAATCACCACCACCAAGGTCATGGGGTTCTCTACAAAGGATGATAAACTCGAAATCCGCACACATGAATGGATGTATTCGGTTGATATGAAGGAGAAAACAGGTACAAAGACAAAAATTGAAACTGCCATGGCTCCAACCGATGCCGCATATTCCGGTCTGACTGATGCAGAAAAGAAACAATTTGTTGAGGGTGTGCAGCAGGGCATGAAAGTAAAGGAAATTGGCACAGGCGATGTTTTGGGACGTTTATGTAAAATTATGGAAGTAGGTGATGGCAATAAGATGTGGCTTTATAAGAACATTACCCTGAAATCGGAAGTGGGTTCCGGAATGTTGAATATGAACGAAACTGCCACCAAATTTGATGAAAACAAGGCTGTTGCCGCATCACAATTTCAGGTACCTGCCGGCATTCAGATCGAAGATGCTTCCGCCGCCATGGAAGAAGCATTGAAACAAATGGGAAACGAGTAATTAATTAAAAATGATGCCATTCATTTTTAAATTACCTTTGCCCCCTTTTTAAAATACACCTATGATTTCAGTTGATGGACTTGCTGTGGAGTTTGGGGGAACAACTCTTTTTAAAGATATTTCATTCGCAATCAATGATAAAGACCGTATAGCCCTGATGGGGAAAAACGGAGCGGGTAAGTCAACGATGCTTAAAATTATAGCCGGTGAGCGGTTGCCCACACGCGGAAGGGTTTCTTCCCCGAAGGATGCTGTAATAGCGTATCTTCCTCAGCATCTGATGACTGATGATAACAGAACCGTTTTTGAAGAGGCAGCACAGGCGTTTGCTGACATCTTTGAGATGGAACGTGAAATTCATGAACTTAATGAACAGCTTTCTTCCCGTTCAGATTATGAGTCAGCCGAATATTATGAGATTATTGAACAGGTTTCAGCATTGAGTGAAAAATTCTATTCACATGAAGAAATCAACTATGATGCTGAAGTTGAAAAAATACTTTTAGGCCTTGGTTTCGTTCGGTCCGATTTTACCCGTCCCACAAGCGAATTCAGCGGTGGTTGGCGTATGCGTATTGAACTGGCAAAAATTCTCCTGAAGAAACCGGATCTTATTTTGCTTGATGAGCCAACAAATCATCTTGATATTGAATCAGTTCAGTGGCTCGAGGATTTTCTGATCAACAGTGCCAAAGCCGTGATTATCATCTCGCATGACAGGGCATTCGTTGACAATATTACAACGCGAACCATCGAGATTGCCATGGGCCGCATTTATGATTACAAGGTAAATTATTCGCAATATCTTGAATTACGTAAAGAAAGACGTGAACAACAGCAAAAGCAGTTTGATGAACAACGGAAAATGATTGCTGACAACCAGGATTTTATCGATCGGTTTAAAGGAACCTATTCAAAGACCAATCAGGTGCAATCACGGGTTAAAATGCTTGAAAAGCTTGATATTGTGGAGGTTGATGAAGAAGACAGTTCAGCGCTGCGGCTGAGGTTCCCGCCATCACCACGTTCCGGGAGCTTTCCGGTGATTGCTGAAAATGTTTCGAAAAGTTATGGTGACCATCTGGTATTTGCAGGTGCTTCATTTTCAATTGTAAGAGGAGAGCGGGTGGCTTTTGTTGGTAAGAATGGTGAAGGCAAATCCACCCTTATCAAAGCAATCATGGGCGAAATAGATTATGATGGGAAATTAGGCCTGGGCCACAATGCCATGATTGGTTATTTTGCACAGAACCAGGCTTCGTTACTGAATGAAGATATTACTGTTTATCAGACGATTGATGATGTGGCTGTGGGTGATATCCGCACCCGCATCAAAGATTTACTGGGCGCTTTTATGTTTGGTGGCGATAGCTGGACAAAAAAGGTGAAAGTGTTGTCGGGCGGTGAACGGACACGTTTGGCAATGATCAAACTTTTGCTTGAGCCTGTCAATTTTTTAATCCTCGACGAACCAACCAACCACCTCGACCTCAAAACAAAGGATATACTGAAAGCGGCTTTGCGCGATTATGATGGAACGCTTATCCTTGTATCGCATGACCGTGATTTTTTAGACGGACTGGTTAGTAAGGTATACGAGTTTGGTAATAAACAAGTTAAGGAACATCTGAGTGATATTCGCAGTTTCCTTGAAAAGAAAAAAATGGATACATTAAAAGAATTAGAGCGGAATAATTTAAAGTAATTTTGTCATAAATTTGTTGTAATATTGGCGATACAAAAATTTATGAATTATGAAAACTGACCAGATTTTTTACAAATTTAATCCCGGCGAAACGCCTGTTTTTGACAAGGAATTTTCGTTTGTCCCTGATTTAATTCTGGCATTTGGTTGTCCAAAAGCTATTCAGGAATCTTCCATAACCATTGGCCTTAAGAATAGATATCCTGATGCGATTATCACGGGATGTTCAACCGCCGGTGAAATTAATGGAACCAAAGTTACTGACAACTCTGTGGTGCTTTCAGCTATTTCATTTGCAAGTACAAAACTTCTGTTTCATTCTGTTGCGCTTGGCGAAGGTATTGGAAGCTTTGAGGCCGGAGCCGGTCTGGTGAAAAAGTTTGAGCCCGAAGGCCTTAAGCATATTTTTATTCTGTCTGATGGATTGTCAGTAAATGGTACCGAGTTGGTTACAGGTATCCGCAGCGTGCTCCCCAAAGGCGTAAATGTAACTGGCGGACTGGCCGGAGATGGTGCCGATTTTAAACAAACCTGGGTGGTGCAAAACAATGGTCAGGCCAGTATGAATATAATTACAGCCATTGGGTTTTATGGTGATGCCATACAGATTGGCTACGGTTCAATGGGTGGATGGGATAGTTTTGGAATTGAACGCCGGGTAACACGGTCAGTTAAAAATGTGCTGTATGAAATTGATAATCTGCCGGCACTCGCGTTGTATAAATCGTTTTTAGGTGAAAAAGCTTCAGAACTTCCGGCTTCCGGACTGCTTTTTCCGCTGAGTATACGTTCCGAACACAACACTGAACCACTTGTACGGACCATCCTTGCAATTGACGAAGCCGCACAAAGCCTGACTTTTGCCGGTGATATACCGGAAGGTGCTTTTGTGAAACTGATGAAAGCCAATGTGAATCGACTGATTGAAGGTGCAGCAGGTGCGGCTGAGATCAGCATAAAACCATTGAAGGGTGAAGAACCTTCATTTGCAATTCTTATAAGTTGCGTGGGTCGGAAGCTCGTTTTAAAGCAACTTGTTGAAGAAGAAGTTGAAGCAGTAAGTGAATTGTTGGGAGGTAAAACCCTGATTACAGGATTTTACTCATATGGTGAACTGGCTCCTTTTTTACAGGATGCCCGCTGTGAACTTCACAATCAGACCATGACGATAACAGCTTTCAGTGAGGTCTTAAACTGATTGTAAAACCAATTGTTATATATTGTTTTAATGCCGAAAGTGAATTTTAATGCACCGACTACTCAAACGTCAGATAACCAGATATTTATCAGAAGCTGAACTTCAAAATGAGGCTGTGAAGTCATTTCTGGGAGTTGTAAATGAGGCATATATTAATGCTGATCAGGATTACCGGCAACTTGAGCTTACGCTTGAGCTCAGTTCCAAAGAATCGTTCAGGGAACTTACAAACCTGAAAAGTGCCATCAATACTGCAGCTCTGGTTGTAATAACTGATCATAGAGGGGTCATTCAATTTGTGAATGAAAACTTTGAAAGGGTTTCGGGATATACCGCTTCTGAGTTGATTGGCGCGAACCATAGTTTTTTAAAATCCGGGTACCACAGCAATGAGTTTTTTAAGGATATGTGGGAAACCATCAGTGCCGGCAACGTTTGGAAAGGCGATGTGTTGAACAAATGTAAGGATGGTGGTTTTGTTTGGCTTGATAGTACCATTGTACCTATGTTGAATGAGGCCGGCAAACCCAATCAGTATATTACAATCAGAAAGGATATCACAAATGAAAAAAATGCTGAACTGGCAATCCGTTCATATGCTGCAGACCTTGAAAAGAAAAACACTGAACTCGATCAGTTCGCATACATCGTTTCGCATGACCTTAAAGCACCACTCCGGGCAATCAATAATCTGAGCGAATGGATTGAAGAAGATCTGGGAAGCGAAATAAATGATGATGTTAAAACGCATATGGCATTGTTGCGGGGCAGGGTAAAACGGATGGAACTGCTTATCAATGGCATACTCGATTATTCACGGGCCGGACGAATCAAAACCCGTGAAGAAATGGTTGATACATCACTGTTGATAGAGGAAATAATTAGTTCATTGGCAATACCCAGAAATTTTAAAGTTAATTTAATGGGTGTTTTTCCTGTGTTTAAAATTGAAAAACTCGTCTTTGAACAGGTCCTTACGAATTATATCAGCAATGCTGTTAAATACAATAACAATCCTCAACCTGTTGTATCAGTAAGCTGCAATGACTCAGATTTATTCTATGAATTTTGCGTGTCTGACAATGGTCCCGGAATTGACAAGGAGTTTCATGAGAAGATTTTTGTCATTTTTCAGACCCTTCAATCACGTGATAAAATTGAAAGTACAGGTGTTGGCCTGGCTATAGTGAAAAAGATTGTGGATGATAAAGGCGGAAGGGTCTGGTTGGAATCGTCTCCCGGAAATGGCGCATCGTTTTTTTTCAGTTGGCCTAAACCCCTTGATTAAGTGTTGTTTAAAATTATAAATTAAAAATAATGCCTGACAAAGTGATACAAATACTGTTGGTTGAAGATGATGAAATTGACGTGATGAACGTGAAAAGGGCTTTTAAGAAAAACAATATTTCTAACCCGCTTTATCATGCCGAAAATGGGGTCATCGCACTTCAAATGTTACGCGAATGGAAAGACGCGGGCAGAGAACTTCCCAAGATCATACTCCTCGATTTAAATATGCCCATGATGGGTGGCATAGAATTTCTCGGGCATTTGCGTGCCGATCAGGCCCTGTGCGATATTTCAGTGTTTGTAATGACCACTTCAAACGAAGAATATGATAAAGTTCAGGCCTACAAACTCAATGTTGCTGGCTATATTTTAAAGCCTTTGTCAATGGATCAGTTTATCAATGCAGTTTCAACGCTTAAGAGTTACTGGACTTTATGCGAATATCCTGAGAATAACCACCTTATTTAATCAGTTAGGCCAAATGAACGAAAATTACAGGATTTTGCTGGTGGATGATGATGATATTGATATCATGGCGTTTAAACGTATTCTTAAAAAAACCGATTTTGCATATCACCTCGATACTTTTTGTGATGCAAACGAGGCAATCGATAAACTACCCCACACAGCTTACTTATATGATTGTATTTTTCTTGATTACCAGTTGCCCGGTATCGACGGGCTTTCGCTGCTCCAAAAAATCAGAAAAATGGGAATCTCAACGCCGGTTGTCATTACAACATCCCAGGGTGACGAAAACATAGCCGTGGCCATGATGAAGTCCGGAGCATTTGATTATTTTCCCAAATCTGACATTACACCTTCAAAGCTGTTACAGGTTTTGCAATCTGCCTGTGAAATCATGCGTATATTTAAAGAAAAGGAACTCATTGAACAGGAATTGAAGGAACAGGAGAATTTTGTTAAAATGTTGACACAGAATTCTCCGAATATCATCTCAGTCATCGATCTTGAATCAGAAATACCGGTTTATTACAACAGGCAGATATATGCTGATCTTGGATATAATTTAATTGAGTCAGCTTCGTTGAATCCTTTCTTCGATCATGCGCTCGTTCACCCTGATGATCTTAACCGTATAAATATTGATTTCGAAAAGCTAAAATGGCTGACAAAAGGCGAAGTGCTTGAAACCGAATACCGGCTAAAAGGCAACGACGGATGTTGGCATTGGTTTATGAACCGTGATATTGAGTTCAGACGCGGAAATATGGGACTCATAAAGCAAGTGTTACGTACAATTATTGATATCAGCCATCGTAAAAATTCAGAGCTTGAACTGCTTGAAGCCAAACAATCGGCTGAAAATGCTGCGGTTGCAAAAGCGATGTTCCTTTCAAATATGAGCCATGAAATCCGTACACCCATGAATGCCATCATCGGACTTACCGATTTATTGCTTCAGGAAAAAATGGAAGGTCAGGCATTTGAAAATTTAAACTCAATTCGTCAATCGGCTGATAATTTGATGATTATAATTAACGACATCCTTGACTTTTCAAAAATTGAAGCCGGGAAAATTGTATTTGAATCAATTGATTTTGGAATCAAACAGGTTCTCGGACATATACTTAAAACCCTGGACTATAAATTTAAGGAGAAAGGACTGGAACTGATAGCGGAAATAGCCGCTGATATCCCGGAAGTAGTTGTCGGAGACCCGTATCGCCTCAATCAGATACTGGTAAACCTGGTCGGAAATGCCCTCAAGTTTACTTCGCAGGGGCAGGTTCGTATAAATGTAACTAAAATAAGTGAAAACACTGACAGTATTGCAATCAGATTTAGTGTGAATGACACTGGCATGGGGATTCCTCCTGACCGCCTGCACACTATTTTTGAGCAATTTAATCAGGGCGGCCCTGATGTTGCACGTAATTACGGGGGTACTGGCCTGGGACTGGCTATTACCCGGCAACTTATTGATCTTCAGAATGGTGAAATGAGTGTAAAAAGTGAAGAAAACAAAGGCTCTGAGTTTTGTTTTATGTTGACTTTTAAACCGAGTGTAAAAAATTCACTGGAACCTGAAGCCGCGATTGTTGTTGAGTTTCCGGATCTTAGAGGCAAACATTTTCTTGTTGTTGAAGATAATATTATCAATCAGCGTGTTATAACGCAAGTGCTCGAAAAATGCCATGCCAAAGTATCGGTTGCCGACAATGGTAAAATCGGAATAGAATACCTCGCATCCGGAAGTTTCGATGCCGTATTCATGGATTTACAGATGCCCGAAATGGACGGATTTGAAGCAACCTGCCTTATCAGGGGGGGTGAGGTAAATGGTGTTGACAGAACTATTCCGGTAGTTGCACTTACTGCCGATGCATTGCCGGAAACACGTAAAAAAGTGCTTAATTCCGGGTTTAATGATTTTTTACCCAAACCTTTCAGGAAAGAAGACCTGTTTGCAGTAATCCGCAAAGCACTTTAGCTTTTACCTGATAAAGGTTTTGTTTTTATCCCAATATTTCGGAGAAGATTTGCTATAGTTTCAGTGTTAACCGGTTTTGTAATATAGTTATCACAACCTGCTTCAATTGCATTGTGTGTATCTTCGTTTCCGGCATGTGCGGTTATGGCAATAATAAACAGATCATTGCGTCCTGATGCCCTTATTTTTTTTGTGGCCTCCAGCCCATCCATTTTTGGCATTTTAAGATCCATAAAAATCAATACAGTATCAGGATGTTCGGCGAGAAGTTGTAATGCTTCATAACCCGTTTTTGCATGGAACACAATGCTGTCAGTGTGAAGTTTCAATAAGGTGCTGAGATAATAATAGTTGTCAGGGTCATCTTCAGCCACAATAATTTTTATGAGCGAATTGTCAGGATACCTGATTCTTGATATGCGATTATTTTTATTATCGCCCAGGTCTTGTGGCAAGGGGATGGTAAAGAAAAAATCAGATCCCTTGTTTTTTGTTGACTTGCATCTGATGTGTCCTCCCATCAACTCAACAAACCCTTTTACAATCGAAAGCCCCAGTCCGCTACCTTCATGACCGCGGGTAGTAGCTGTATTTTCCTGCATAAAATACTTAAAAACCAAGTCAAGGGCTTCTTTTTCAATCCCCGAACCAGTGTCTTTTACAAAGAATTCAATTTCATCGTGTTGTATGGTGTAACCAAAATTGATGCTTCCTGAAGGTGTAAATTTAACAGCATTGTTGAGGAGATGCTGGAAGGTTTTTCTGATCAGGCTGGCATCGCAACTGATGGTAATATTATTCGGGCTCTCAGGTATTGTTAAATTGATTTTTAAGTCTTTATCAAAACAGATTTCAGTATATTTCAAATGCAGTTCTTCGAGAAATGGCGTGAGTGCAATAGATGATTTATAAATACGGGTTGTATTTGTTGCCAGCATCGAAATATCTACATAATCTTCTACTGTATTAATCAGGCGGTCGATGCTTCCCTGCATTGCTTTTGTATACGAATTGCGCTCATCGTCAGTAAGTTCAGGTGTGTATAACAGTTCGGCAAAACCCTGTATACCATTCAGCGGTGTTCTGATTTCGTGTGAAATATTGTTGAGAAAAGCAGTTTTTAAATTATCGCTTTCTTTTGCCTTTTCGAGTGCCTGCTGAAGATCAAGCATGTTTTGTTTGCGTTCTGAAATGTCTTCCTGAACCGAAAGGTAATAAGTAATCTCTCCTTTGTTATTCAGAATGGGTGATATTGATGCATGAGCCCAATACTGCTGGCCCGATTTTTTCTTGTTCAAAAATTCACCTTTCCAGATTTTTCCGGATTTAATGGTGCTCCACAGGTCTTGGGTTTGTCCTGAGTCACTTAATCCTGAACTTAAAATATCCATAGTATTTCCAATTACTTCTTCGGGTAAAAATCCGGTGAGTTCTGTTACTTTGGAGTTTATATAGATGATGATTCCGTTTATATCGGTGATAATATTGCAGGCCGGACTTTGTTCAACGGCATGTGAAAGTTTGCGTAACTCTGCCTCAGCTTTGCCACGCTCTTCAATTAAATGGATTTTCTCAAGTGCAATGCTGATCTGACGGCTTGCAGCATCAATAAAATCAAGTTCTTCATGAGTCCATTGAGCATCAGTTGATAAACGGTTTAAGGCGAAAATGTAACATCCATCGGAGGTAAACCAAAACGGGTACCACAATCCTGCTTTTATTTTAGGCACTTCAGCATAAAAAGCATCAAGGGCTTCAGGCGGAATCATTTTTTGCCGGCAATACGCATAATTGGCACTCAGGAATTCAAGATCTTCTAAAACACAGGCTGCCGGAGAAGAGCTGTAATTTTCAATATGTTGGTGAGTGCTGATAATATAATCCAGAGAGTTTTTAAATATTTCATACGGGTAAACTGCCAGCGTCTCAGAAATTTCATTGCTGCTGCGGTTAAGCCATTCAACCATCCCTGTTGCTGTTTGATTCTGAAGAGAAACTGAATAAATTTCGAAACGGTCAAGATTCAGGCTTTCACCTAATATTCTTGCTGACACATGGTAAATGGTTTCAGGGTCTTCAGTTGAAATTATTGTTTCAGCTATGGAGTTGAGTGCTTTCGTAAATAACAGTTTTTGCCGGATATTGGCTTCCATGAGGTTTCTTTCAGTCACATCTATTGAAATGCCAATTAAGCCCTCAGTCTGGTTGTTTTCATTGGTTATTTTAAGTTTATAAATCTCTGTATCATGTAATTTATTATCGGTAAACAGCAATCTTTCTTGTGACATTACCGGCTCATTGGCGGCAAAGGCCAATTGATCCGAAGCGGCACACACCTGAGCAGTGTGCTCATCATAAAGATTGCTGTAATGCGGAGTATTCAGGAAAGTCGGTTCAGAGATACCGACCGCATCACAAAATGATTTGTTCACAAATTTGAGCCTGCCATCAACTCCAAGCATCCAGATTCCGATAGGTACATTGTCGAGGACAGTCCTTAAAATCCTCTTGCGTTCATTTATTATCCCTTCAGCCTCCTTGCGGGCTGTAATATCGCGGGCAACAGCTATTACAGCTTTTTTACCGAAATAATTCCCCGGCGTGAGACTCACTTCTTTTGGAAAAATGTCTCCGTTTTTCCGGATACCCCAGAATTCAAAACTTGCAGGAGTTCCATTGTATGCTGAAGCAATTGCGTCAGCAACTTTCGGAATATTGTTTCTGTCGGGTGCCGCCAGGAATCCTGGTGTTTTGCCGATGAAATACTCGCGGCTGTACCCGTACATGGTTTCAACAGCCTTGTTTACATCTAAAAATACACCGTTTTCATCCTGAATATAGATGGCTTCTGTTACACTATCAATAATGCCACGGTAAGTTATTTCGGATTTTCTGAGTTGATCTTCGGTTATTTTTAGTGAGGTAATATCAGTTGTAATCCCCAAAACCACTGATTGTGATACTCCTTCAAAGCCAATCGGAGTTTTAACGGTGTGAGAATATTTGGGTCCTGTGTCAAGAAGTAACTCTTCGTAAATTGTTAATTGTCTGTTATTTAGAATAACATCCCTGTCTTCGCTGGCATACCTTTCAAGCATGTTTTTATCAAGCGCAAAATCTTTTTCCGATTTCCCGATAATTTCATGGGGGCTTAATTTGAAAAGATTTGCAAAGGCTTGATTTACCAACAGCAATTTTCCATTTATATCTTTAATAAACAGGCTGTTTGGTATCTTGTCAATTATTTTTTGGAGATTGGCCCGTTGGGCCTGAACGGACTCCTGTGCTTTTTTATGAGCAGTGATGTCATAGGCAAATCCCATTCCGGCCTGCGCACCGTTGTACGTTGTGAGTGCACCTGCAAAATCAAGCCAGAGCTCAGAACCGTCACGGGTAAATATCTTGAATTCATAATTGGCCGGAACATCTTTTCCCGAAACTCTGTCCAAACCCCTGGTTTTCACCATTTCACGGAAATCCGGATGAATTATTTCCCAAAATTTCATACCGTGTAGTTCATTGGTCGAAAATCCTGTAATTTTTTGTGTAGCAGGATTGGTATAAACAAATAAACCATTCTGATGAATAAAAATTGCGGCAGGCGATGCCTCAGCCAAAGCTCTGAATTTTTGCTCGCTTTCACGGATGGCATTTTCGGTGTTTTTCCGTTCTGTAATATCTTTTGAAATCGAAAGGATACCTGTTTTGCCGTCAGCAAGCGGAATGGCAGTTTCAAAAAGTTCTGAATATAAAATAGTTCCGTCAGTTTTGCGTGTTGCTACTTCATGCTGAAGTTTTTCGCCTTTTAAAATTCTCGCTATGTTTTCATCAACTTTATAAGCAATTTGATCCGGAACAAATGAATGGATATTTAAGCCTTTGAGGGTTGTGTTTTTTTGACCAAAAGTTTCGCAAATGGTGTTATTGCCTTCAATTATTTGTCCATTTTCACTCAAAATTAAGATACCAACGGGCGCCAGTTCAAACAAAGCTTTGTATTGTTGCGATGTTTTGTAATGATCCTGTTCAAGCCGGTTTTTTTCACTGATGTCAATAAATATTGCCTGATAAGTTCCGTTGGGTTGTTTTGTTGAATGCATTTCAACAATGACTCCTCCTTCATGTTTGCTTTTAAGGGTACGTGTATTTACAACAGTTCCACCCATTTCCAACAGATCAAAACGTAAGGGTGACATCTGGAGGCTTTCTTTGGTAAATAGCTCACTTACATGCTTGCCAATCAGGTTGTTTTCTGATGTCCCGGTCATGGCGAGCAATTTTTTGTTTGCATCCGTAATCACTCCGTTGTGATCACCAATTGCAATACCGCCTCCGGCAAATTCAAATAACTGATGATATCTTTTTTCGCTTTCAACGAGGGCTTTTTGTGTTTCGAAATTGCTAAGCCAAAGTGCCAGCGTTTTAATTATTTGATAATCAATAATGTCAGCTTTATAGTCTTGTGTAAAAACCACACACAATGAACCAACTGGTTTGTTATTGCATCTTACCACATGGCCAATATAGGTTTCGAGACCGTATAATTTAACGTTTGGGTCAGTCAATGCGTAGGAAGTTACCGATAAATTGCTGATAAATACAATTTCATCAGATGCTTGTTGCACAACATCATAGCAGATATGCCCCTCTGGTTTGTCAACAGGGTTGAAATTATCCGGAGTATTCCATTGTCCTGCTGAGCAAAGCATCCCCTGATCCAGTCGGTTATAGAGCGCGCAGTCAGCTTTAAGCAATTCGCCACACAGGCTGGTAATCCGGTTCACAGTTTCTTCAAAATCAGAGCCCGGTTCCAGAAAGACCTGATTCAGTTTTGCAAACTTGTTGTAGTTGTGTGTATGTTTTAGTTCCGAAATCAATGTAAGCATCACATAACCATTGTCAGACAGCAGTTCACATTCGTATTCTGATTCGGTATCCTCTCCCTGTTTTAGCCAAAAATTTGCAATAATCGTGTTGTTTGCAGCCAGACAATTGTTTACTACATTGATTGATTGAGGGGAGTTGCGTGTTATAATTTCAGATAAATGTTTTGAAACCAGTTTATTGCAGTCCATTCCAAGTGCCTTTTCGCATGCAGCATTGGCCAGTTCAATAATAAGCTGATCATTGATGATCAACTTACCCAGCGCTGATGCAATGAAACTTTTACCAGAACCTAGATTTTGATTACTTTGTTTGGGCATGTTATTCATATGGCACTTAGAATACGATAAACTTTTTCAACGAAAAAATTGAAGGCGTTCAAAGATAAGATAGAATGTGGTATTTTAATGACCTTTGTGTTAAATAATCGTTAAATTTTACCGATTTAAATTCTTCTTCGGTAATTAATCAGAGAATAAAAGGGATGAGCATCTTCGATTTTTTTTGATATGATTTGAACTGTATGAAGTTGTTGGCGAGTTGTTTTTCTTCATGTAAAATCTTCAGTACTAATGATATGAATAAGATGGTGAGGAAGACTAACCGATAGGTTGAGAAATGTTCAACAATCAAAGGAATGAAAAACATTAGCAGCGATGTATACATCGGGTGCCTTATGTATTTATATGGGCCTGAGGTAATTAGTGTTGCTCCTTGTGCAAGGTCCGGCAAAACGCGTATTTTGCTTTTCCGCATCACAAACAATGCGAATGAAGCGAGTAAAATCGCACCAATTTGAAAGAACAATCCGGTAATTGCCGAACATATCCAGGGTCCGGTAAAGAGTATGGCTCCGATTCCCGTAAACTGCATAAGTACATAAAGAAGTGAAGTAATTGGCGTTCCGTTAATTTTAAGCATTTACACGTTTTATTTGGATTTCATCAAACCCTGAAAGAAATTTCTATTGTTTCGATGGCCTTTAAAAATTCCTTTATTTACAGCCTTAACTTCTTCAATTGTGTAAAAAGCATTGGGATTGTATTGATTGATAATTGAGACCACATTTGGCACTTCTTTGCGCTTGATAATCGAGAATATAATTTTTACCGGACCTGTGCTCCCTTCTGCATCCACAATTGTTAATCCGTAATTGTTGCTTCGCAGGTATTGTACAAGGTCTGAAGTATCTTTTTTAGGAATAATCCGGATGATGACCGTACCAAGTGAAATTTTTTCCTCAAGATATATTCCAATGAAATTTCCGGTTGCAAATCCGGCGCCATATGCCAGATAACAAAACACATTGTCAAGATGTTGCATGATCTGACTTATGGCCATGACCCAGATGATTACCTCGAAAAATCCGAGAAAAGGAGCAATATATTTGTATCCTTTCGACACAAAAATCAATCGAAGGGTTCCGATGCTCTGATCGCAAATGCGGGCAAAGAAGATGAGCAGGGGTATTACAACATAAGTGAATGTTTCTGAATTGGTATCAAATAGCTGGTTAAGCATTTTGCTGATTTATTGTTTGAGAAAAGTTTTGGATTTCAGTGAATCAGAGTTGTGTTATTTTGAATTCGGTTCTGCGGTTCAAGGCCCTCCCGGTTTCAGTATCGTTTGTACTTACGGGTTGGTTTTCGCCATAACCCTGATAGCTTAACCTGATCGCATCAATACCTGCTGCCACAAGGTAATCAAAAACCGCCTTTGCCCTGTGGAGTGAAAGTTCGGCATTGTGAATTGTGGTTCCCTGATTGTCAGTATATCCACCAATTTCAATTTTAATTTTCGGGTTTTTTAAAAGAAGCTGGATCAGCCGTTCCAGTTCTGAACGTGATTCGGTTTTCAGGTCAAATTTGTCGGTTTCAAAAAATACATTTTTTAGCACCACTTTTTCGCCCACCAGAATTGGTTTCAGCGGTATATCTTTAATAAACGGATCGTTGTAACTGAAGAGCCCCGAAACATCAAAATGATCAGAATAAAATAAATACCCTGATTTTGAAACATTTAAAGCATAACTACTGCCACTGGGAAGTGCTACAAGAAATTCACCCGTTACGGCATCACTCACCGATGAAACTACCACCAATCCGGTTTTTAGATTGATAAGGTCAAATTTTGCATCAAGGCGAGCATTTGTGGTTTCATCATATACAATTCCTTTCAGATAGGTAAGTGCTTCGGGTTTGGCCTCCTCCGGAAGACTGAAACTATACAGGTCGAGTTTGCCAAAGCCTCCCGGCCGGTCAGAGGCAAAATATCCGGTCTTGCCATCACCTGATACCATCAGGCTGTTTTCATCATTAAACGTATTGATCGGATAACCCAGATTTTCTGGTTCTGTCCAGGTTCCGTCCTCGTTTAACCGCGATACAAAAATATCAAGTCCACCCATGCCCGGATGACCGTCAGATGAAAAATACAGGGTGCGGCCATCAGGGTGTATAAAAACGCTTTCTTCGGTACCATCGGTATTCACAGGGGGTGGGAGTTTAACCGGAACTGACCATCCGCTGTCGTCAGAATAACTGGCTGTGTAGATGTTCTGGTGATAAACGCCAAACCTGTCAGTATACCCCCGGATAAAATACAGGGTTTTTCCGTCGCTGGCAACTGAAGGCTGGGTTTCCCATGCACCGGTATTCACCGGAGCGCCTATATTTAATGGTTCTGACCATGAATCACCTTGTTTATAGCTGGTAAAAATATCGCAACTGCCAAATCCGAAACGGTTTTCGCCGTATCCGTTTGAATTGGCGCAGGCGGTAAAAAACAGTTTCTGCCCATCCGGTGAGAGCGTGGGTGCACCTTCGTTCAGCCAGGTGTTAATTGGCTGTCCCATGCTTTTTGCGACGTTCCAAATGGTATCATTTATTGAACTCATAAAGAAATCTTCCTGTTCCCTGCCTGCAATCTCCGGGTCGGGCAATCTCCGTGTAAACAGCAAGGTTCGGGCATCAACGGTAAGGCATGGAAAGTATTCCGAGTTCTCGCTATTGATGCTTTTCCCCAGGTTAACAGGATTAAAATCAACGGGGTTTTTCATGGCCTCCAACGCAAACCGGCATGAATTCAGCCTGGATTCAGCCAGCGATTTTTTTACACCCGGGCGGGGATTGTATTCGAGAAAGGTCTGCAGGTGTTTCTGTGCCTCTTCGTATTTCCCGGTTTTTAATTCAACAGAACCTGCAAAAAAAAGTGCCTCAGGGTAAAAAGTCCTTCCTTTTTCCAGCGCACTTTTATATGCACCTACTGCATCTTCAGGGCGTTTCATATCAGTATAAACATCCCCGAGCACAATCCATGCTTCTGAAAACCCTTCATCAGCCGATACAGCCTTGGTTAATTCGGCTACCGCGCAACTATAATCTCTGGAATTGTAACAATCCGTTGCTTTGTAATAGGCTTTTTCAGCCTTACCCGAATTTGTTGAAAGTTGATTCCTTTGTGCCTTCATTTCTGAAAGTACAACGAGTATGATCGCAAAAAACAGGCAACTTTTTTTCATGTCTGATCAGGGAATTTTAAGCCATTTGTGTGTTTGAAGTGAAATGCGCCATTTGGGGTTCTTCATAATATAGTCGATAATCCGTGGGATCATGATTTCTCGTCTGCTCCATTCAGGTTGCATCAGCAGGGCTGTTGAAGGTGCAGTTTTGTCAGCATTTTCTTCGGCCCATGCAAAGTCAGAATCATCATGAATTACAACTTTAAGCTCACTGGCGTATGTGAAAATATCCGGCAGCGGAGGTGCATTTTTTTTCGGTGAAAGGCAAATCCAGTCCCAGGTGCCTGAAAGCTCCTGAGAACCTGATGTTTCAAGAAATGTAGTCATGTCTTTTTTCTTGAGTTCATCACAAAGGTAGCCTAAATTCCAGGTTAGTGGCTCTCCTCCTGTAACTACGATAGCTTTTGCCGGATATGCGGCAGCCCTTTCTACCAGATCATCAACGGGCTGTGGCGGAAACATCGAAGGATTCCAGCTTTCTTTGGTGTCGCACCATTCACAAGCCACATCACAGCCACCGATACGCACAAAATATGCTGCCCGGCCTGCCTGAAGCCCTTCGCCCTGAAGTGTGTAAAATTCTTCTACAATCGGGAGGTGTATTCCTAAATTCAGGAGTTTATGATCCATGATAAATAGTATAAATAGTATGATGTTAATTGATTCCGGCTGAGGCAGTTTTTTTTCCACTCTTTAGCCGGATCACAAGCCCTTTTTCATCCGTTGGCAATGGGATAACGGTGGTTAATTGGCCGGTATTTCCTGTTATCTTTTTATGAAACAAATTTTCGCCCTTCCGGTTCAGCAGGTCAATGTCATACTTTTTGCACGACGGGCATTCGGTTAAAAGGCGGATCGTGTTATCGATGATTGTATAATCAAGGCTGAAAATTTCTTCTCCTCTTTCCGGAATTTTTTCTTTAATTTTTTGATAATTAACTTTGTACATCTTTGCATCATAAATGCCCGTCTCTTCTGATGAAATATAAATATTCCCGTCAGAACCAAAACAGATGCCTTCAGTTTGTGCCCCGGTCCGGTTTTGAAATTCAAGGCGTAAAGCCTGCCATCCCACTGTGCTGGTTGGCGTAAAATCATTTATCAGCCAGATGAATGGCATATAATTAGAATATCCGCAGAGTGCAAGGGTGTTGTCGCTCTTGTTCAGATCTGCACCGGTCACCAGTCCTTTTGAATCGAATTTTGTCAGAAATGCGGCTTTATAGTTTCCCGGATTTTTTGGTACGCTGTACAGTCGGGTCTGGTTGTCGCCCCAGTTTTTGGTGAATAAGATCAGCTGGTCATTGTATGAGATCATGCTTTCGCAATCAAAGTTATGTTTGCGGTTTTTTGTTTCAAAACTTACCTGATCTTCAAATCTGAAACTTATTTTTTCTGCCGGCACGGTTGCATCGCCTCTGACCGGAATATTTTTCAGCAGAACACGGTAAATACATAAGTCGATTCTGTTGCCTGAATTGTTGCCAAAATTACCGATATAAAGAAACTTGTCATCTGTTGCAATGTCTTCCCAATCAGTATTTACAGCATTATTAATTCTGATTGTTTGGTTAACAGAACCATCGGTGGAATCAATGCCGTAAATCTCAGGCTCACCGCCACTGTCGTTGTGCGTATAAAAATTGCCATTCCGTTGAATCAGTCCGGAAGTTTCTTTCAGTTTTTTGTTGAACTTATGAATATGTTCTTTTGGGTTATACTCTCTGACAATAATTTGCGGCTTGGTATTTTGTGTGAGTCCCTGACGAACCTGCGCCCTGACTTGATCCGCATTTAATAACCATACGATGAGCAGTCCGGCAAGAAGGGGTTTATATAAGATTTTGATTTTCATATACGAAATGATTTATAAACGAAAAGCCCGGTATTTCCGGGCCAGATGTGTTTGCCGGATATAGGGAATTAAAACGCTTTTTTATACGCTTTAAAGGTATTCATCAGCAGTGCAACGATGGTCATGCTTCCAACGCCACCGGGAACAGGTGTAATGTAGGATGTTTTTTTTGAAACTTCATTAAAGTCTACATCACCAGTAATATAATAACCTTTTTCCTTTTCAGGATCAGGTATGCGGTGAATACCCACATCAATAACCACTGCTCCGTTTTTTACCATATCTCCTTTAACAAAACCGGGTTGGCCTATCGCTGCTATCAAAATATCAGCCGACTGGCAGATTTCTTTCAGGTTTTGGGTTTTGCTGTGGCAAATGGTAACGGTTGCATTTCCGGGCCTTCCTTTTCGTGACATCAACAGCGCCATGGGAGTGCCTACAATATTGCTGCGGCCAAGTACAACGCAATGCTTGCCTTCAGTTTCAATATTATATCTTTCAATGAGTTGCATAATCCCATAAGGTGTGGCAGGTACAAAAGCCGGAATACCCATCATCAGTTTGCCGGCATTTACCGGATGAAATCCATCAACATCTTTGGCGGGACTGATGCTTTCGAGCACATTGTTTACTGAAATGTGCGGCGGCAGCGGAAGCTGAACAATATAGCCATCAACTTCATCATCAATATTTAAAAAATGTATGGTTTTAAGAAGTTCTTTTTCGGAGACATTTTCAGGTAAACGGTATACAGAGGACGTAAATCCAATGTCATGGCAGGCTTTTTCCTTGCTGGCCACATAGGTCTGACTGGCCGGATCGTCTCCAACCAGAATTGCTGCAAGATGTGGTGCTCTTTCGTCATTATCAATAATTGCAGCAATTTCTTTTTTTAATTCTTCTTTTATTTGTTTTGCAATTTCTTTTCCGTCAATAAGTTTCATGTCTTAAGTTAGTTTAAGCATTTGATTTATAACCAATAAAAAGAAAACAATTATCCCGGCAGTGCGGATGGCAGTCGACAATACAAATGCCCTGATATAATCTGATGGATAGGTATTTGACTGTAGTTTGCGGTATGTAATAATCGATATAATGATGGTGTAGGCTCCGAAAGCACCGAAATATACCAAAGTGGCAATTTTGTAATCAACCAGTTTCATGTACATTACAGCCAGAAAAGTTGCAACCATCACAAACAGGATAATCAGCCCTGTTTTACGTTCTTTTGCAGTAAGATCCATGAGCCCGGCTTTCAGGTCGTTGGGCAGGTTTCGTCCGGCTTTATCGATGATGATTCGCGACCCGAATAAGGCACCCAGAAAAACAACAGCAGCAATAATAAAAAGAATATCCATAACCGGTTTATTTTAGCGTCTTGGTGCTTTTTTCATGTTTTTCATGTTGCGGAGTATCTGTTTCCCGCCGCCTGCTGTCATCATTTTCATCATTTTGCGGGTGTCTTCAAACTGCTTAATAAGTTTGTTTACTTCCTGAATATCTGAACCGCTTCCGGCGGCAATGCGTTTGCGGCGTCCTCCGTTCAGCACTGCCGGATTCTGGCGTTCGAGCGGGGTCATTGAGAGGATGATGGCTTCAATGCCTTTAAACGCGTCCTCATCAATTTCCGTGTCTTTCATCATCTTACCCATGCCAGGAATCATGCCTACCAGGTCCTTGATGTTCCCCATTTTTTTGATCTGCCTGATCTGCTGCAGAAAGTCGTCAAAGTTAAACTGGTCTTTGGCAATCTTGCTTTGCAGTTTTTTGGCTTCTTCAGCATCAAACTGTTCCTGTGCACGTTCAACCAGCGAAACAATATCTCCCATACCGAGAATACGGTCGGCCATACGTTCGGGATAGAAAATATCGATGGCATCCATTTTTTCGCCGATACCTACAAATTTAATGGGTTTGTTTACCACGCTGCGGATGGTCAGGGCCGCACCACCACGTGTATCGCCATCGAGTTTTGTCAGTATAACGCCATCAAAATCAAGTATATCGTTAAATGTTTTGGCTGTGTTTACAGCATCCTGACCAGTCATTGAATCAACAACAAACAGGGTTTCGTCAGGATTAACAGCTTTTTTGATATTGGCAATTTCGGCCATCATTTGCTCATCGATAGCCAGACGTCCTGCCGTATCAATAATTATTACCTGATGCCCCTTTGAATTGGCATAGGCGATGGCATTTTTTGCAATTTTTACGGGATCAGTATTTTCGGGTTCACTATAAACCTCAACATTGATTTGTTCGCCCAACACTTTTAACTGTTCGATAGCTGCAGGACGATACACGTCACATGCCACCAGCAGGGGCCTTCTGCCACGTTTTGAGCTGATAAAGCTTGCAAGTTTTGCAGAAAAGGTTGTTTTACCGGAACCCTGCAAACCAGCCATTAAGATAATAGAGGGAGTAGCCTTGATGTTGATATCAGTTTTCTGCCCGCCCATCAACCGGGCCAGTTCATCATGCACAATCTTGATCATCAACTGCCCTGGAGATACGGCCGTTAATACATTCTGACCCAGGGCCTGCTCTTTAACCTCATCAGTAAACTGTTTGGCAATCTTAAAGTTAACGTCGGCATCAAGCAGTGCTTTTCGCACTTCTTTGAGTGTTTCAGCTACGTTAATTTCAGTAATATGACCTTGTCCCTTCAGGACTTTAAACGCTCTGTCGAGTTTTTCACTTAAACCTTCAAACATGGTAGGTGGCTATTAATCAGTATTTTTTTACAATTTGAAGTTGCAAAAGTACAAAAAATGCCCTGAATTAGGTTCGTTGGGAAATCCTTCAGTCTAATTATAGATAATTCAATCATAGTTTAAGGATGCGATCAGGAATCCGTTTCCCTTTTATTACTTTTGGTGTTGGAATTATTCAGCTCATTTAGTTATTGAGACGGGATTTTTTTCAGTTTTTTTTGAACAACTAATCCACTTTGCAATGGACAGGAATATAACTGCTTTTTTTTGTTTTTTGTTTTTTTGTTTTTCCGCTACTGGTCAAAATCACTTTACATCCTATGACAGGCTCCCTGGCGTAATGGTCAGTTATAAACCAGCCTTCAGTGAAACAATGCCTGACTGGGCAAAAATGCTGTACCAGCCTGAAGTAAA
>CAZKCK010000017.1:0-3655 GCA_964550695.1 uncultured Bacteroidales bacterium
GAAGCGTCGTTAATGCTGTAAAACGTCCAGCTTTGCGCATCTTCCAGTCCTCTGGATTCAGCATAATCGTTAAAGGTGGTCATATTGCCCTGCAAATCCCTCACAAAAGCCCTGCGTGAAGTGGGAAGCGGCGGCCATGCAGGATGTGTGTACCCGAACACTGTGCCATCATTCAGTACGGTGGTTGGTGCCAGTACCTGTGTATTCAGGGTGTTCGAAAACAAGGTAGTGCCCTGCGGACTCCATAAAAATCCGGCATTGTTTATTTCACCCGTAACATAATTGCCCGTTGTACTGGCGCCATAGGCTTCGCCATATTGCGTATTGTTAACATAGTATGCCTGCCCGTTGTACCAGATCACCGGAGTTCTGGATGCTGCCGAAACCTCAGCCCATCCGAAAACCACACTTCCGTTGGCACTGATACCCGAAGCCCTGGAACCGTTTCCAACACCATTGCCTATCATTTCATACCCGTTGGCTTGTGTCCATTTAAATGCACTGTAATCGTAATTGGCATACCACTGCATCCCCACCAGCGTGCTGCCATCGGACGTAATATCCCAGCCCACATTGTAATCGGTTGAGAACAACTGTGGAACAACAGGGTTCATACCCAGAAAAGTCCATTGGTTGGTGGTTGGGTTCCATGTGCCGGCAGTCTCCACATCATTGCCATTGTATTGCACCGAACTGTTCGGATAGGAACCGCCTACAATGCCGTTATCAGCTACACCATAGGCTGTTCCCGGAACCTGTACCATTCCGGTGGAACCTGACCAGTAATAGCTTGCTGATCCGCCAAAAGGCATGCCTGCCACATAATCGCCGTTAGCCGAAATAGCCGATGGATAAGTGTATGATTGTATGATTACAGTAACGATAGCACCTTTTGGTGCAACGGCTTTACCGGATTGTCCCATGACAGGCGTTGCGAAAGGGAGGCACATTAGGATGAGTCCCAGTACCGTCAGGCTTTTTGAAATTTGTTGAATGGCAGAAAAAGGTTTCATATTGGTTTGGGTTAAAGTCAGGATAATTGAACACATTTTAGTTGTAAATGTTTGAGCCGGGATGCAGATAGTTTGGCAGAAAAAGCAGCTTCATGCAATGATGGCACTAAAATACAAAAAAAAAGATTCAGCATTTTGCATTGGCCTTTGCGGCTCTCTGCGAAAGATCTCAGCGGCCCTCTGCGGTTAGGTTATTTTTCACCGCGAAGACCCTTTCACCCTAAAACCCGTGGTTTCGACAAGCTCAACCACCGGGTACACCAATCACCCCCACCCTCATTTTTCGGTTGGGCAAGCTTCACCTTTCAGCCAATTATATTGTAAATGTCAAATTGTAAAGATTAAATTGTAAATATTTTGCCATACAGGTGATGGTTTTCAAATATTTACAATTTACAATTACCAATTTACAATGTCCTTCAAAGCCCTTCAACCTTTACCTTGTACCTTTCACCATTCACCCATTCCCCTGCTCATTCATTCAGCAATAGTCTTATTTCATCCAGAAAAATCCATGCAGGCTGTCCGGCTCCGGGATGACCGGCGGGGCATACACCGTTGTTCAGCACCCTGATCCTGAGCCAGCGTGCTTCCACAGGGGCCACGGCAGCACTGAACGCTGCAGTTGTTTTCTTCTTACCTGCATCCGGGTTTGTATTGATGGTCCTGCCCAGCGCAATAAAATCGCGGCCATTCACTGATGCCTCAATTTCAACACTGGCGGGTGCAAATATCCATGAATTTTGATCGCTCAGGTAATGAACCTCCAGCCCGGTAAACTTCCTGACAATTCCCAGATTCACCGTCATTACAGCATCTTTGGATTCATATCCCAGCCAGTTTTTGTCGGTGTAACCGGTGGTGCCGGTTTTCCCGTCGAACAGCGTAAACTTCCCTTTTCCGGCATAGCGTTCATTCAGGGGTGTGTCGTTCACCACATCTTCAAGCATATCAATGCGTGTAAATGTAATGCCATTGGCTATGCTCATGCTTTTGCCCGGCACCAGGCCTGTTGCCCTGATTCCCTGCGAATGGCTGATCAGTACCGGCCGGTTGTATATTTTTGAACCCGTACCGGGGGTGCTTCCGTCGTTTGTGTAATAAATAACGGCATTGGTATCTGCGCTGCTGATCCTGAGTTCTGCCGAGCGTGAAAAGAGTATTTCCGATCCTTTTTCGCCTGTCATCACCTGAAATTCCGGGGCTTTTGTCACGGGTACTTCTTCTGCCTCCAGTTCAGCCACCCAGGCATATTTACCCGATGCGGCCGTAAAAGGAGGGAAGGTCAGGCTCAGTCCGCCGGCTGCATCCCAGCTATATTCAATTGCGGCATTGTTGGCCAGCAGGCGTGCTTTTGTTCCGGCAAGGGGTTTCAGACTTCGTATGCTGACGGTGCTCTGAGGATAGCTGAAAAAGATAATATAATAATGTTTTCCATTGGCGCTGCGGCAGATACGCGTATCTTCACTTTCGCCATACATGCCGGCCGGCACGGTTCCATACACCGCCTTTCCGTTTTTGGCGAGCCATTCGCCCATTTGATGCAGTCTTTCAACACTTTCGTGCGGGATAACCCCGTTTGAATCCGGTCCTACATTCAGCAGGTAATTGCCACCTTTTGAGGCAATATCAACCAGGTTACGGACAAGTTGCCTTGTGCTTTTCCAGTTGGTATCGCCTTTTTTAAATCCCCATGAATCGTTCATGGTCATGCAGGCTTCCCAGGCTTTGGCCGAGGTGCTGGTCAGGATTTCCTGCTCTGGAGTGCCGAAATCGCCGGTGGCATCTTCGGTGGTGTTCATGCCCTGCATACCGTTGCGGCCTTTCCCGATGCGGTTGTTGATGATGAGCGAAGGCTTGATGGCCCGCAGATGGTTGTAAAGCTGCCGTCCCTGTTCTTCAGTCCATTCGTCAATCCATTCGCCGTCGAACCAGAGTATTTCGGGGTCATAGTTTTTGATGAGTTCCTCAAGCTGTGGAATCAGGTAATTGTCGCGGTAGCGTGCAAAGTTGGGTCCGGAGGCATCGGGATGGTGCCAGTCCATGATGGAGTGGTAAAGCCCGAAATGGATTCCGTATTTTTTACATGCCTTCGAAAGGTCTTTCAGCGGATCGTGGCGGTAGGGCGCAAAATCAATGACATCATAGCCGCTGATGGCGGAATTCCACATGCAAAATCCGTCGTGGTGCTTTGAAGTGATTACAAGGTATTTCATTCCGGCATCGCGGGCAGTCTTCACCCAGGCGTCGGCATTAAAATTTCGGGGATTGAAGCGTGCGGGATATTGCTCGTAAGTGGCCGGAGAAATGCTGCCAGTTTCCATGATCCATTCACTGGCGCCCGGCAGTTCGGTGCCATTGTGCCATCCGGCCGGAACAGCATATGCACCCCAGTGGATGAACATCCCGAAGCGGGCATCGTGCCACCATTGCATCCGCTGATTGTATTGTGAGGAAGATTCGGTAAGGGTGCTCTGCCCGGTGGTATTCAGGGCCGTCAGGAGCAGTATGAAAAAGAAGTAAAACGGTTTGTTCATCGCTTGTTGGTTTTGGTTTTGCAAGATTAGGAAGAATCTTTAAAAGAGATACATTGGCCGGGTAAAAAAGAAATACCTGCAACAGAAACTTGTGTTGAAGTTCAG
>CAZKCK010000017.1:3755-5960 GCA_964550695.1 uncultured Bacteroidales bacterium
TATTTTTGTTCTGCAACTTATTAATTCCTGAAAACAAATGGAGTCTGATAATCTTGTTATGAGTAAAAGACATTCTTATGCTGATTACCTTACATGGTCTGATGATCAGCGATGTGAGCTTTTCGACGGTATTATCAAGCTGATGACGCCGGCTCCTTCACGGAAGCATCAGCAGATATCAGCCAAGTTTATGAAAATATGGGGTGTTTTTCTTGAAAGCCGTAAGTGTCAGGTATATCATGCTCCTTCTGATGTTCGTTTGCCATCAGATAAATCAACAGGTGATGATAAAACAATTTATACTGTGGTTCAGCCTGATATATATGTTGTGTGCGACCTATCCAAACTCGATGACCGCGGTTGCCTGGGTGCCCCTGATTTTATCATCGAAATCGTTTCAGCAAAGAATGCCTCGCGTGACGTGAAGGATAAATTTGATCTGTACCAGCAGCATGGCGTGCGTGAGTACTGGATTGTGAATCCCAATGATGAAAATGTGAGTGTATTTGTGTTGGATGAACATGGCAAATACATGCTTGTGGGGATGTATGCCGGCGATGACAAGATTCCGGTGAATATCTTCAATGGCGCATTGCTGATTGACCTCTGCGAAGTATTTACGGAATAAGCTTTCCATCCTTTTCTGACTGCGCATTGTGGTGAACGCTTGTTTTTGTCCGCAGCATCCTGATAAAAACCCTGGCGAAAGCATGAACCGTTAGGCCGGGTAAATTGTTGTTGGTGTACGATGAATTTAAAGAACTGGATAAACGATTTAAAACGGAAAGATCACAAGCCCCGTTTCAGTGCAAAAGACCTGCTGCAGTATGTAGGGCCGGGACTCATTGTTACGGTTGGATTTATCGATCCCGGGAACTGGGCTTCAAACCTTGCCGCCGGTTCATCCTATGGTTATACCTTGCTCTGGATGGTTACACTGAGTACCATCATGCTGATTATCCTGCAGCACAATGTGGCACATCTGGGCATTGCCACCGGCTTATGCCTGTCAGAAGCAGCCACCATACATCTCAGGCGCAAATTTTCGATACCTATTCTTGGCACTGCTGTGCTTGCCTCTGTTTCAACCTCTCTGGCTGAAATTCTGGGAGCATCCATTGCACTGAATATGCTGTTCGGGATACCTGTAAAAATTGGTGCAGTGCTGACCACTGTTTTTGTGTTTGTTATGTTGTTTACAAATACCTACCGCATGACCGAGAAATGGATCATCGGATTTGTGAGCGTGATCGGGTTATCATTTATTTATGAACTTACATTGGTAAACATTGACTGGGGGCAGGCGGTATATCACTGGCTGGTACCCGAAATACCGCATGGCTCGATGATTATTGTGATGAGTGTGCTCGGGGCCGTGGTGATGCCGCATAACCTGTTTCTGCATTCTGAAATTATACAGAGCCGGCAGTGGAACCTTGCAGATGAAAAGGTTATAAAAAGGCAACTTGATTACGAATTTTTTGATACATTGTTTTCAATGATTGTAGGGTGGGGAATCAACAGTGCGATGATACTGCTTGCTGCGGCAGCCTTTTTCAGTTCAGGAACACATGTGGACCAACTGGAGCAGGCGCAGGGATTGCTGAGTCCGCTGCTCGGGAGCAATGCCGCTGTAATATTCGCAGTTGCTCTGCTTTTTTCGGGTATTTCGTCCACCATTACCTCCGGCATGGCTGCCGGTTCTATTTTTGCCGGTTTCTTTGGCGAACCATTCGATATCAAAGATAACCATTCACGGCTTGGCGTGGCCATTTCAATTTTGTTGGCGCTGGGTATTATTTTCTTAATTACCAATGCATTCGACGGCCTTATTTATTCTCAGATGGTGCTGAGTATACAGTTGCCGATTACAATCTTCCTTCAGATTTATCTTACTTCCTCTAAAAAGGTAATGGGTAAATATGCAAACGGATCAATGTTCAAAGTTGCACTATTAGTTATCGGAGCGATTGTTACAACCCTCAATATTATGCTGTTGATAAGTTTCTTTGTATAAAATTTCTGATATTCCGATATCTCTTTTGCTAAGTTTGATCAATCGGACTTGATTATTTATTTTGTCATTGGTTTTATTATGCTGTAAATGAATGGAATAAAATAAAACCGGGAAAAAGGTCTCATTCTTTGTAAAAAAATTTACAAACTAAAGGCAATTCACGATAATGTTTTGTAATTTTACAGCAC
>CAZKCK010000017.1:6060-38390 GCA_964550695.1 uncultured Bacteroidales bacterium
GGGCGAAAACCTGTAATGTATGGATTAACAAGTGATTCAAGATATACAGTTGGTATCGACATCAGCCAGAATTCAGTTCGGATGGCTGTCATGAATCTGCTGAATCAACCGGTAGGCGAAACAATTAAATTCAGTCTCTCACTCGAGAATGCACAGGGTGAAGATGCAAACGCTTACATGGATATTCTGATTGATCGTGTACATGATTTGCTTGAGAGCCATAACATTCCTCATGAAAAATTGCTTGGGGCAGGTATCGCAATTCCTGGATTGCAGAATCCTGAAACGGGGGTTAATAAATCCCATTTAACATCGTTCGGAAGACCCTTGCGGGAGGAGTTTGAAGCCCGGCTCAATTTGCCCGTTTTTATTGACAACGATGCCCGGCTGATGGCCCTTGGCGAATACCGTTTTGGACTTGCACAGGGTAAAAAGAATGCGCTTTGCCTGAATGTGGGTGTTGGGGTGGGCATGGGAATGATACTGAATGGCCGCTTGTATCAGGGAAGTACGGGTTATGCCGGTGAACTCGGACATATCAGACTGTTGCAGGAAGGTATTCTGTGCTATTGCGGAAAAGAAGGCTGTCTTGAAACTGTTACAGGTGGCCCGGCATTGGAAAGACTTGCACATGAAGGGATAGATTCCGGAGTAACCACTTCGTTAAAGGAGCTGAAAAACGATACCAGCAGGCCATTTTATGAAACCATTATTCAGGCAGCGCTCAAAGGCGATTCCTTTGCTATCGGTTTGCTTGATATTGTGGGGCAAAACCTCGGGAAAGGGCTGGCCAATATGTTACATATTTTTAATCCTGAAATTATTATTATTGGCGGTACGATATCAAAATCAGGCAGGTACATTACCGATCCGATCCAACAGTCATTAAACCGTTATGCCATTGAATTTATCAGACGTGAGACTGAATTGTCCATTTCTCAGCTCGAAGATAAGGCCGGATTGCTTGGTGCCCATGCACTGGTAATGGCCAAAGTGTTCAGGGATTTTGAAAGCACTCCGAATCCTTAATTTCCCAAAAGTTTATTTAACAATAATTGATTACACAATGATAGTAGAAGTTTGCATCGGATCAGTTCCCTGCGCTTATGAATCGCTGAAAGGCGGTGCGCAAAGAGTTGAATTGTGCGATAACCTGAATGAAGGCGGTACAACACCCTCGTACGGAACAATTGTAGCCAGCCGAAAAATCAAAGGCCTTAAAACCATGGTGATGATCAGGCCACGGGGAGGCGATTTCCTGTACACCGATACCGAGTTTGAAATCATGAAAGAGGATGTACGGGTTGCCCGAATGCTGGGTGCTGATGGTGTGGTCTTTGGAATTCTGAGAAAAGACGGGTCCATTGATGTTGACAGAGCAGAGCAACTGATTGATCTTGCCGGCGATCTTGAAGTAACTCATCACCGTGCATTTGATATGTGTAAGGATCCTTTTCTGGCCATGGAACAATTAATCAGGATTGGCGTTAAACGAATTCTTACTTCGGGGCAGCACCGCAATGCCTGGGAAGGCCGCCACCTGATTGCAGAACTGGTGAAAAAGGCTGCAGGCCGTATCATAATCATGCCGGGTGCAGGTGTAAATGAACACAACATTGCTGAGATGGTTGCCATTACAAAGGCTGAAGAATATCATGTGGCACTTACGCGTAAGACGCCCAGCCTGATGGAATACCGCAATGAAAAGGCTTTTATGGGATCTGATTCACAACCTGAATTTGAGCATTTGCTGATTGATGCAGAACGCATCAAAACCTTTGTTGATCTGCTGAATAAATTTTAAAAATCTGAAATCAATTATATGATTAAAAAATTAGTTGCATTGTTCATGGTGCTGGCTCCTCTGATGATGCAGGGCCAAACTGTTTTTGACTGGGAAAATCCGGCTGTTTCCGGAATAAACCGCCAACCCATGCATGCTTCATTCATTCCGTTCCCGACTTCTGAACTGGCTGTCCGCAATAAGGTGAATGAAAGTACTTTTTATCAGTCATTGAATGGCTTATGGCATTTTAAATGGGTTGAAAAGCCTCTTGATGTGCCTCAGGGATTTTATGCAGATGGATTTGATGTGAGCAACTGGAAAAAAATTCAGGTTCCATCAATCTGGGAATTACAGGGTTATGGATGGCCTATTTACGTGAATTCAAGCTATGAGTTTGGTGAACCCAATCCACCGTTTGTTCCACATGATTATAATCCCACCGGTTGTTACAAGCGTACTTTTAACCTTCCGCAGGGATGGGATGGACGAAATATTTCCATCGTACTGGGTGCAGTTAAATCAGCTTTTTATATCTGGGTGAATGGTCAGAAAGTGGGTTACAGTGAAGATAGCAAACTGTTAACCGAATTTGATATTACCGCTTTTGTAAAACCCGGGTCAAATACAGTTGCGCTTGAAGTATACCGCTGGACCGACGGTGCATACCTTGAATGCCAGGACTTCTGGCGCGTAAGTGGCATTGAACATGATGTTTACCTGGTTTCAACCCCCAAAATATCCATCCGTGATTTTGAAACCGGTGCAGGCCTCACAAATGATTATACTGACGGAATTTTAAATACTTCGGTAATTGTCTCAAATACTACAGGCAATGAGGCAACCGGATATACAATAAATGTAAAACTTACCGACATTGCGGCAAAGGACTCGGTGTTGTTCAGAGAAACCAGAAATTTAAAACTCATATCCGGAAAGGAAGATACCCTGAGCTTTAAGGCTGTTTTACCCGGAATTAAAAAATGGTCAGCCGAGTTTCCCAATCTGTATCGCCTGGTCATCACCCTGAAAAACGAAAAGAATCAGGAATTTGAATCGGTTGCATGTTATACTGGTTTCAGGAGTTCCGAAATTAAAAATGGTCAGTTCCTGCTGAATGGAAAACCGATACTTCTCAAAGGAGTGAACCGTCATGAACATGACCCGCTGACCGGACATGTGATCACTGAGAAAATGATGCTGCGCGATATTGAACTGATGAAACAAAACAATATCAATGCAGTGCGAACCTGTCACTATCCTAATACACCACGCTGGTATGAGTTGTGCGATAAATACGGTTTATATGTGATTGATGAAGCCAACATCGAATCGCACGGAATGGGATATGGCGAGAAAAGTCTGGCGAAAAATCCGGCATGGAAGGAAGCACATATGGAGCGCACAACCCGCATGGTGGAGCGTGACAAGAATCATCCAAGTGTTATTTTCTGGTCATTGGGCAACGAGGCCGGTGATGGGGTGAATTTTGAAGCAACTTCTACCTGGATCCGCCATCGTGATCCTTCAAGACCGGTACATTACGAAAGATCTGGCATGGGCGCCAATACTGATTTGTATTGCCCCATGTACCCTTCAATCAATTATCTGAAAAAGTGGGCACAAAAACAACAACCCAAACCCTTGATTATGTGTGAGTATGCACATTCGATGGGCAACAGTACCGGTAACCTGCAGGATTACTGGGATGTGATTGAATCAAATAGCCAGTTGCAGGGTGGATTTATCTGGGATTGGGTTGATCAGGGTTTTCAGCAGCAAACCAAAGACGGTAAAAAGTTTTATGTGTATGGAGGCGATTACGGCCCGAAAGACCTGCCAAGCGATAGCAATTTCATGATTAATGGTCTGGTTTTTCCTGACAGAACACCACATCCTGAGTTGGCCGAAGTTAAAAAAGTATACCAGTATGTTAAATTTGCATGGACTGACAGTCAGAAACAAAGTATACACGTTACCAATAAGTATGCATTTAATGATTTGCAGGGCACCGCACTGCGTATGGTAACCCTTGAAAATGGCAAACAGATCGCTGAATCAACGGTGTATGATAATACCATCGAACCAGGCACATATAAAGATGTTCCTGTATTGCAGCAAATTGCAAACCTGAAGATGAATCCGCAAAGCGAATACTTTGTGAATGTGTATCTGATTGCCACCAAAGCTGACAGTCTGATTCCCGAAGGCCATATATATGCTTCAGAACAGCTTTTGTTGCAGGCCAGAGAAATCCCGGTTATTCCTGTTACGACCGATGCCAAAGTAGAACTTATTCAGGATGGCGATGTGACACAGGTCGACGGTAAAGGATTCTCAATCATTTTCGATAAAAAATCGGGACAGCCTACCGAATACCATTACAAAGGCACAAATTATCTGGTACAGTCGCCTCAGCCTGCATTCTGGAGAGCCCCGTCGGACAACGATTTCGGAAACCGTATGCCTAAACGTTGCGAAATCTGGAGGCAGCTATCCCAAAACACTGTAGCTGATTCGTTTAATATACGTCAGATTGATGCAGGAACAGTCAAATCATCAGCAATATATAAGCTCAATGAAGTGAATTCAAGTGTAAAGATAGATTACACCATTTTTGGTTCAGGCGATATCGTAACGGATTATGAGTTTATCCCTGATCCTGTAAAACCAAAGGAACATAACTATCAGCTTCCGGCACCTGAATGGGGCGGCATGTTCAATTTCAGTAAAAATGACCCTGTTATGATAAAACTTCAGCCGTTGGGCAAAGGTTTTACCAATGCTTTTACCGTTGAAATCAAATTTATCATCGATCAGTTCAACGACCGCTCGGTTTTATGGGATGCTGAAGAATGGGAAGCCAATTGCCTTCACCTTGAATTGCACAACAGTACGCTTTATTTCTTTATGCCTGGTATTGAGTATGTAGGATTCAACTATAAATTTGAAACAGGTAAATGGTATCATATAAATGTGGTGTATGATGCAGTGGCTAAAACGGTTGTGCTGTATGTAAACGGCAAAGCTGAAGAAACTTTTAACTTTAAGGAAACAGTGCCGTTTGACCTTACTGATAATTCATTCATCGGGGCCTATACTGACGGTGGCCGATACCTTTTTGGGAAAATTGATTTTTTCAGGGTTTGGGATGAAGCTTTATCCACCGAAACCATTACTGATCTTGAAAAGAATTGTCCGTTGCCAAATGCAAAAGGTCTGATAGAATGGCTTGATATGGATGAGATTCACGGAACAAAAGTGCTTGACCGTTCAGATGCAAACAAGCATGCCGAAGCCATTGAACTGAGTTCAACCTTGCCCGAAATTCCGCGTATCGGAATGTTTTTCAGACTGCCCGGAACTTACCGGAACCTGAACTGGTACGGGCGCGGACCTCATGAAAATTATCAGGACCGCAAAACATCGGCTTTTGTTGGCGAATATAAATCAACTGTGGATGAGCAATATACTCCTTATATCCGTCCTCAGGAGAATGGTTATAAAACCGATACCCGCTGGCTTACGCTGACTGATGATCAGGGAAATGGCTGGTTGTTTGAAGGAATGTCGGAAATTTCATTTTCAGCATTGCCTTTTGATCTGGCCCAACTTGATTATTCACAATCAAAGAACAGGCATACTGTTGATCTGAAACCAACCGGATTTACCGACCTGTTTATCGATTACAGGCAAATGGGAGTTGGTGGCGACGATAGTTGGGGTGCATACCCGTATCCTCAGTATATGCTGCCTGTCGGGCATTATAAATACGCATTTCACATGCGGCCTTTTGCCGGTAAAAAAGAGAAGCCGGAATTGTTGCTTTTCAGGACCATGAAAGAAAAATAATAGTATGTTTTTTTAATTTACATGCATTCTTAAAACTTATTGCAGATGCACATCTGCCAATCGAAAAAACGAGTCATGCATACAAAAATCAGATACAAAATTGACCAAATATCCACCGGGGTACCTGTAGCTGAAACATTTGAAGAAATAAGCAGATACGAAAAGGTGCCAACCGTGATTATGGAAGATGCTGAAGAAGCTTCTGTTTATGTGGCACACGAAATTGCTGCCATCATTCGTAAAAAGCAGCGCGAAGGAAAGCGCTGTGTGCTTGGATTGGCCACAGGTTCAACTCCCGTAAAAGTATATGAAGAACTCGTAAGGCTGCACCAATCTGATAATTTGAGTTTCAGAAATGTGGTGTCGTTTAATCTTGACGAATACTACGCTATAGAACCTGATTCACTTCAGAGTTACAACCGGTTTATGCATGAACATCTGTTCAGTTATGTTGATATTGATCCGGATAACATCCATATTCCCTGTGGCACCTTAAAGCCTGAGGATGTTATATCATTTTGTAAAAATTATGATAAACTTATTGAGGAAGCCGGAGGAATAGACATACAGCTATTGGGTATCGGCCGCACGGGTCATATCGGATTTAATGAGCCGGGTTCGGGTATGCATTCCCCCACAAGGCTGGTCACACTTGATCATCTTACACGAACCGATGCAGCCAGTGATTTTTATGGTGAAAATTTTGTTCCGTTAACCGCCATCACAATGGGTGTTGGCACCATCCTTAAATCGAAACGCATTTTATTGCTTGCCTGGGGCGAAAACAAAGCCAATATTATCCGCAAGGCAGTGGAGGAACCCATGAGCGACCTGATTCCCACCAGCTACCTTCAGAATCATCCGAATGCAACAATCATTCTTGACCATGCTGCATCAGCCGAACTCACAAGGGTAAAAACGCCATGGCTGGTGGGTACCTGTACCTGGAATGACCGTCTGATACGCAAAGCATTGGTTTGGTTATGCAATAAAACAGGGAAGGCAATCCTTAAACTCACTGACCGTGAATATCTTGATAACGGAATGAGTGATTTGCTGACGCAATTCGGCCCCTCAAATAAAATCAATATCAAGGTTTTTAACGATATTCAGCACACCATCAGCGGGTGGCCCGGAGGCAAACCCAATGCAGATGACCATACACGGCCCGAACGTGCGCTCCCTTATCCGAAACGTGTGCTGGTTTTCAGCCCGCATCCCGATGATGATGTAATTTCAATGGGAGGCACATTCGCCAGGCTGGTTGAACAGAAACATGAAGTGCATACCGCTTATCAGACTTCGGGCAGTATAGCCGTTTTTGATGATGATGTGCTCAGGTTTATGGATTTTGTGACTGAATACAAAGAAGTTTTCAATGAGGAAGGTTTTGAGCCAATAACAAATTATCAGCGCATTGTAAAACTCATCGCAGATAAAAAACCGGGACAGGCTGATCCGGAAGATGTGTTGAAACTGAAAGCATCAATACGCAGGGGTGAGGCATTGGCAGCTTGCCGGTCAATTGGAATTTCATCAGAAAGGGTTCATTTTCTTGATCTTCCGTTTTACGAAACCGGAAAAGTGAAGAAAAAACCATTATCAGACGAAGATATACGTATTATCATTGAATTGTTGCGCAAAATAAAACCCCACCAGATTTATGCAGCCGGTGATTTATCTGACCCGCATGGTACGCACCGCGTGTGTATGGAAGCTATACTGATTGCCCTCGAAGAAATAAAAGAAGATGCCTGGCTGAGCGACTGCCGCTTATGGCTTTATCGCGGAGCCTGGCAGGAGTGGAATCCCGATCAGGCAGATATGGCTGTGCCACTGAGCCCTGAGGAGGTGATGATAAAACGCAGGGCAATTTTTAAACATCAGTCGCAAAAAGACCGGCCATTGTTTCCGGGCTTCGACAGCCGCGAATTCTGGCAGAGGGCTGAAGACCGCAACCACGGCACTGCCGTGCTGTATGATAAACTCGGTATGGCTGAATATCAGGCTATGGAATTATTTATGCGTTATCCATTATAAATCCGAAAAACACTAACAAATATATTTTATGACGAAAAAAACCGTCCGGGCAAAAAAGGATCCACAAGGTGGATACATCGTTTCGATAGCCATTATTGGCGCATTATTCTTTATTTTTGGCTTTGTTACCTGGCTGAATGGTTCACTCATACCATTTTTGCAAACGGCCTGTGAACTCACACCGTTCGAAGCAAGCCTTGTTACCCTTGCCTTTTACATTGCCTATTTTGTAATGGCTCTTCCTTCATCATTTGTTTTAAAGAGAACAGGATATAAAAACGGGATGGGACTGGGATTGCTTATAATGGCGGTTGGCGCCTTAATTTTTATCCCGGCTGCATATTCACGTATGTTTGGGATATTCCTCACCGGATTGTTTATAATGGGTACAGGTCTGGCATTGCTTCAGACGGCATCTAATCCGTATATAACCATTATTGGTCCGCGTGAGAGTGCTGCTGCACGTATTTCAATCATGGGAATCTGCAATAAAATGGCAGGGTTTATCAGCCCGCTGATATTAACTGCATTGGTTATGCAGGGAATGGATATGTTTAAGGAAGAGAATCTGAAATTACTCAGCGATGTTGATCGTATTGCAGCTCTCAATGAACTGGCCGGCAGGTTAATTACGCCATATCTGTTCATGGCTGTTGTGCTGGTTTTGCTTGCAGTGATGATTCGTTTTTCGCCACTTCCCGATACAATTGATATTGAAGATCATGAAGATGAAAGTCTTAAAGGATTTATCAGGCAGATTCCCGCCTCGCTCAAAATTCCGCATTTGCTTCTTGGTGTCATTACCTTATTTGTATATGTGGGGGTTGAAGTAATGGCCGGTGACAGTATTTCGCAATTTGGCAGAAGTCTGGAACTCAGCTATGCATCCAGCTTAACAAGTTATACCATGGCATTCATGGTGGTTGGATATATTCTTGGTATCCTTCTCATCCCAAAATTTATTAGTCAATCGCTGGCTTTACGTGCATCGGCTATTCTTGGAGCCATGTTTGCCATAGGTGCAATTTTTAGCAATCCTGCTGATAATTCGTTTTTTGCTACAACCTTTGGTTGGTTAAATTCTTTCGGATTAAATATCCCGATTCTTCCCAATCCCGTATTTTTTATTGCTTTGCTTGGATTGGCCAATGCCTTGATGTGGCCTGCTATCTGGCCGCTGGTGCTTCAGGATCTGGGGAAATACACAAAGATTGCTTCTGCACTCCTGATAATGGGTATCGCCGGTGGAGCATTAATTCCACCGACATACATACGTCTTTCGATGGAAATCGGTTATCAGCAGGCGCTCTGGATCATGGTTCCGATTTACATTTTTATACTTTACTTCGCTACGTACGGATACAAAGTCAGAAGTAAATAATCCTGATATATTTTAAATTTTAATAATACTATTATGAAACCTACACTTTTAGTTTTGGCAGCCGGCATGGGAAGCCGCTATGGGGGCCTGAAGCAACTTGATCAGGTCGGTCCTTCAGGTGAAACAATCATCGACTATTCAGTTTATGACGCTATCAGAGCCGGATTTGGCAAAGTTGTTTTTATCATCCGCAAACAAATTGAAAAGGAGTTTATCGAGTTTTTCGGCAACCGGTTTGGCGACCGTATCAAGGTTGATTATGTGTTTCAGGAAACCAATATTCTGCCTGAAGGTGCCATATTTAATCCTGAACGCACAAAACCCTGGGGTACCGGACATGCTGTGTTGATGGCGAAGGATAAAATTCAGGAACCCTTTGCAGTAATTAATGCCGATGACTTTTATGGCGCTGAAGCCTTTGCGAAAATTGCTGATTTTTTAAACCAAAAACAATCAGGAGGCATCCCTGAATATGCCCTTGCCGGATATATTCTGAGCAATACACTTTCAGAATTCGGAGGTGTTTCACGCGGGGTTTGCGAAATAAGTGAAGATGGTTATTTACAGAATGTGGTGGAAACCAAAAATATCCATAATACCCACAACCACATTGCTTTCAGTCATGAAAACGGCGAGTTGGAGTTTATTCCTGCCAATACCATCGTTTCAATGAATACGTGGGCATTCTGGCCTGAAATTTTTAATGAAATCGAAACTTCATTCAAAGAATTTATTTTAAAGGAAGGAGATAACCTGAAGTCGGAGTTTTATATCCCGACCATTGCCGATCAGATGATTAAGTCAGGTAAGGCCCGTTTTAAAGTATTGCCTGTGAGTGAGAAATGGTTTGGTGTTACTTATCAGGAAGATAAGCCAACTGTTGTTGAAAGCCTTGCACAGCTTGTAAAAGCCGGAATTTATCCACACAATTTATGGGTCTGATTTTCAATGGATGAAAATATAAGTTTTGATTTTAACCAAATCCTGTTCAGTTTTAACATTGCTGATGTCATATCAATAAAGCCTTACGGCTCAGGGCATATTAACGATACATTTCTGGTTGAAATACCCGGAAATAAATACCTGCTGCAAAGAATTAATCATTTAATTTTTAAACAGGTTCCTGAGTTGATGTCAAATATCGAAAAAGTCACAAATGAAATAAGGTTGAAATCGCCTCATCTTGAATCGCTGACACTTGTGCCTTCGAATGATGGCAAAACTTTTGTAACCGATCAGGATGGAAATTATTGGCGGGTTTTGAATTTTATCAAAAATAGCACTTCATATGACCGGGTAACCTCACCACATCTTGCTTTTGAGGCGGGACGTGTAACTGGTGAATTTCATAAGCTGATGCATGATTTTCCGGCCAACGAATTGTTCCTTACTTTGCCCGGTTTCCATAACCTGACTTCAAGGCTTAAGCGTTTTCATGATGCCGTTGGAATCGATGTAGTATCAAGGGCTGTAACAATTACAGAACTGATTGAATTTGTGAATGACAGATCGAAGGAATTGGTATTGATTGATCAGTTGATTGATTCAGGAGCGTTGCCGGTTCGCGTCGTGCATAACGATCCGAAAATCAACAATATCCTTTTTGATCAGCAAGGAAAGGGTTTGTGTATGATTGATCTGGATACGCTTATGCCGGGTTGCCTGCTGCATGATTTCGGGGATGCCATTCGTACCACTGCCAATAGTGCTGAAGAAGATGAATCGGATACTTCAATGATTTTTTTAAATATTGAGTTATTTGAAGCATATGTACGAGGTTATGTGTCAGAAACGCGTCAGTTTCTGACGAAAACCGAAGTTGAGAATCTTGCCTTATCAGCCCGGGTGCTCACTTTTACAATCGGACTTCGGTTTCTGACTGACTATATTGAAGGTGATTCATATTTTAAAATAGCCTTCCCCCTGCATAACCTCCAAAGAGCCAGAGCACAGTTTGCCCTGGTAAAAAGTATTGAAGCGAATGATGAAATCCTGAAACAAATAATCGCTGACAACTATTTTTAATATTAAATTTGAAAATTGTAGAAACTGTTAACTTTATGCTATTATTTGACAGGAAAATATAGGATATTTTACTGATTATTATGGTTTTGTTGATTTAGTAATTGTGATGATCAAAAGATAAATATGATTAATCCGGAGATGAAAATGAGCGGTGATAAACAAAAGATTGAAAAGCTGTTGTTACAGTGTTGTGATCAAAATTTAGAAGTTGCTGATTATGCATTTCTTAAAGAAGCTTTTGCTGAACTGATCGGTTACAATCAGGAACTTGAACTTAACAATCAGGCCCTGAATGAAAATAACATGGCTGTTATTACCAGGAATACCCAGTTAAATGATATTTTCGATAATGCACCGATAGGATATGTTATATTTGATGAGTCTTTAACAATTTTAAATTGTAATGCTTCCTTCGCTGAAATGATTGGCGTTCAGGCACGGCATTTAACAAATAAGACCTTAATCAGCTATATTGCGGCTGATAGTCAGGATAATTTTCATTTTCATATTCTTGACCTTGTCAGAACCGAAACACCACAAACATGCACGATATCACTGGTAGCTAAAAATTCGGAAGTTGTTGTAAAGATTCAGAGCAGTATCGTTAAACATGATGGTGCAACGGAAATCAGATCAGCTATTGTTGATATTACTGCTGAGATTCGTACCGAAGAAAAACTTGAATCCGAGAGGAATAACCTTGCTTTGATTATGGCAGCATCTCCGGTTGCAATGCTTGTGATTGATGAGAAGTTTATCATAAGCAATGCGAATCCTGCTGCTGCCACACTCTTTAATAAGAGTTTGCATGATTTGCAGAATAAATTCTGTGGAGATTTCATTGGTTGTATCAACAGATTGATTGACAATGCCGGATGCGGTTTTTCGGATGCCTGTCCTGCATGTAAAATCATGCAAAGCATTAAAACCGTATTCGAAACAAAACGCTGTCTTTCAAATATAGAATCTTATCTTACCCGGGGTAACCAATCTGACCCTGATATTAAATGGATAAGGTTCAGCATCAACCCCATTCAGTTAAAAGGATCTCCTTTTTGTATTATTGCTTTAAATGATATAACGCATGAAAAGCAGCATGAATTTGACCTGAATGAAAGTGAGCGTAAGTATAAACTACTTGCTGAAAAAACATCAGATGTAATATGGCTGATGGACCTGCAAGGTAAAAGTATTTATGTATCGCCTTCTATTGAAAGGTTTAGCGGTTTTACAGTTGACGAATATTTGCAGCAGACAATCGAAAACAGATTTACCCTTGACTCGGCATTGAAGGCTAAAAACATATATTCCGATGAACTTCGTAAGCATGCTGAGAATGAAGTAGTCCTGAAGGAATATTCGTTTACACTTGAACTTGAATATGTATGTAAGGATGGTTCAACAAAAATCGGGGAGGTAATTGTAACACCCTATTTTGAAAATGGCAAATTAACAGGGATTCATGGTCTTACGCGTGATATTACGCAGCGCAAAAGAGCCGAGGAAAAATTAAAGCAGGAACAGTTGCTCCTGCATACGCTCATTGACAATATCCCTGCTACGGTGTATGTTAAAGATGCCAATGGCAGGAAAGTTATAGCCAATAAAGCTGATATTCAGGTAATGGGTTATACTTCAGTTGATCAGGTTTACGGTAAAACCGACCTTGAGTTGATGCCCGGTGACATTGGTGAACGGGGGTTCAGGGATGATATGGAAGTGATTCTGGAAGGCAAACGGGTTATTAACAGGGAAGAAGATTTTGTTGACAGTGAAGGTAACCGAATTTGGCTGAATACTTCAAAAATCCCATTAATCAACGATAACGGTGATATAACCGGCCTGGTTGGAATTGGCCATTTTGTGACACAGCAAAAAATAGCAGAAGACGAATTAAAGAAAGAAAGGGCATTGTTAAAGACTTTTGTCGACAATATCCCTGTTTCTGTATTTATTAAAGACCGGCAAAGCCGTAAGGTGCTTTCAAATCCCGCCGATCAGGCAAATACGCAAAAGACAGAAAGTCAGGTCTTGGGACGTGATGACTTCGAGCTTTTTCTACCTGAAATTGCTGAAAAATTTATCCGTGATGACAGGTTTGTGATGGACAATGATCAACCGCTAATTGGGCGTGAGGAGCAAATTATTAACCTTGATGGTTCCGTAAAGCACTTGCTGACCACTAAAATTCCGTGGAAAAACGATAGTGGTGAAATCATTGGAATCATTGGTTTTAGCATTGATATAACCGGTCGTAAAAATACTGAAGAGGCATTAAAAGAAAGTGAAGAACGTTTCAGGGCAGCCTTCAGGATCAGTCCGGATGCCATCAGTCTTACAAACTTAAAGACCGGAAAATACATCGATATAAATGATGGATTTATTGATTTGTCAGGCTATACCCGCGATGAAATTATCGGGTTTACTGCGCTGGAAAGGAATGTTTGGAATGAACCCGCAGACCGTCAGAAACTGGTTGATGCATTGAATAAAGATGGATATATCAATGACCTCGAAGCTGTTTTTAATCTTAAGAACGGGAAAAAAATTACCGGACTAATGTCAGCCAAAATATTGACGCTTAACAATGAACCTCATCTTCTTGCAGTAACAAAGGATATTACAGAACGTAAAAAGATTGATGATGCATTAAAGGAAAGTGAAGAAAAATTAAAGGCTTTAATTAACTCCACACCCGATATCATTTGTTTTAAGGATGCGGAAGGCCGCTGGATTCAGGCTAACGACAGTTTGCTTGAATTGTATCAGTTACAGGGAGTTGATTATCACAATAAAAATGAGTTTGAACTTGCAGAGTTCACAGCGGAAATTTACCAGGATGCCTTTAGAAATTGTGGCGATTCTGACGAAGGTGCCTGGCTAAAGGGTGAAACTTCTCAAACTGAAGAAATAATTCCGGATGTATCTGGCAATCTGCATGTTTTTGATGTTATTAAAATCCCGCTCTTTCATCCTGATCATTCACGCAAAGGTCTTGTGGTTTTTGGTCGTGATATTACCAACCGGAAACAAATGGAAGAAGCCCTGTTGAAAAATGAAGAAAAGTACAGGCTGATTGCTGAAAATACGGGTGATACGATTTGGATTATGAACCTGGATCTGAAGTATACTTATATAAGTCCGGCCATTTTCCGGTTAACCGGTCATACCCCTGAGGAGGAAATGGCACGGAGTCTTGATCAGATATTTACACCTGAATCAATGACTATCGCAATTGATTTATTTAAAAATCAATTAGAATTAGAAATTCAAGGCGCTGATCCTGATAGGATTGTAAATATTGACTTGTCTATTCTTCATAAAGATGGTCATCCTGTGTACGTGCATGAAACCATGACCTTTATCAGAGATAAAAACGGAAAAGCTATTGGAATACAGGGGATTACGCACGACATTTCAGACCGTAAACTTGCTGAAGAACAAATTCAACAAAATGAGTTCCGACTTCAAAGCCTTCTGTTACTCTCTGAATTTCAAACCGAAAATGTGCAACAGTTGCTGGATTATTCATTAAATGAAGCCATAAAACTTACAAAGAGCGAAAGTGGTTTTATATTTCTTTACAATGATAAGACTGCTTTATTAAGCCTGAGTTCATTATCAAAAAATCTTAAAGATTTGTATGAGACTGAAACACAGTTGATGCAATTCAATGCAGATGAGTTTGGCAGTTGGGGCGAAGTACTTCATCAACGGAAAGAGTTAATCCTGAATAACCACAGCGAATTCAATCCTTTAATGAAAGGTATTGCTAAAGGCGACATGACCATCCAAAGGTATTTATCAATCCCGGTTATTTTTGATGATAAAATTGTAGCTGTGATTGGTGTGATAAATAAATTAACTGAATACGAACAGCTTGATGTTCAGCAGTTAAAACTCATGATGAACTCTGTATGGAAAATGGTTCAGCGAAAAAAGGATGAAGATAAAATCCGACAGCTTTCCAAAGGGATTGAACAAAGTCCGGCAGCAGTAGTCATTACTGACACAGATGGATATATCGAATATGTAAATCCAAAGTTTACCGAAGTCACCGGGCATCCTGAATCAGTTGTAAAAGGAAAATTGATGCGGATGCTAAAACCCGGCATTGCCTCTGAACAGATGTACAACGAAATATGGCAAACAATCAGGGCTGGAAATGAATGGAATGGTGAGTTCTATAACAAAAAGGCAAACAATGAATTTTATTGGGAGTCAGTTTCTATTTCTCCCATTACCGATCACAATGGAATAATTCGTCATTATATTGCTATAAAAGTAGATATTAGTGAACGAAAGAAAATGATTGGCGACCTGATTCAAGCCAAGGAAAAGGCTGAAGATGTGAGTAAAATTAAATCCCGCTTGCTGGCCAATATGAGCCATGAAATCAGGACACCACTGAATGGTATTCTGGGCTTTGCCGAGTTGCTAAAGGATGACGTGGCAGAAGAGGATCAAAAGAGAATGGCGGAAGTAATTTATGCCAGTGGCAGCAGATTGATGAACACACTTAATTCTATCCTTGACTTATCACTGATTGAAGCACAGGCAGATGTTATTAAATTAAAATCACTCGATCTGAACCTGCTTATCGAAGAAAGTTCGATTCTGTTTGATGCAATGGCGGCAAAAAGAGGATTGTTCCTTTATTCCCAGACTTCTGAACAGCCAATATTTGCTATGGGGGACGAAAATCTGATCAATAAAATACTTAATAATCTGATTAATAATGCACTAAAATTTACAAAGCAAGGTGGAGTTGTAGTCAGAGCCGGGTTAAATAAAAAAAATAATATTGAGTATGCCTGTATTACCGTGCATGATACCGGTATTGGAATTCCGGCAGAATACCTGGAAGTAATTTTTGAAGAATTCCGTCAGGCCAGCGAAGGGCATACCAGGGCATTTGAAGGTACAGGGCTTGGGTTGCATCTGGCATCAAGCTTCGCACGTATTATGAATGGCGAGATCACTGTACAGAGCACCGAAGGCAAGGGTTCAGCATTTACTTTGTGGCTGCCCGCTGCAGTACCTTTAACCTGGGATGACCCGGTTAAACTTGACCCAGTTACTGCCATCCAAAATTTGGATTTTCTGAACAAAGCAAGAATACTTCTGGTTGAAGATGATAAAGATAGCCTCGATCTTGCTTTATTGATACTTAAATCACGCTATCAGTGCGATTTTGCGGTTAGTGGAAAAGGTGCGGTTGAATTGGCTTCTAAAAATCAGTATAGCTGTATTCTTATGGATATCAGTCTCAAAGGTGAGATTGGCGGAATCGGGGCTATTGACGAAATCAGAAAATTACCCGGGTATCGGGCTGTACCCATTGCTGCATTTACTGCCAATGCACTCTCTGGCCACCGTGAAGAATACTTGTCAAAAGGATGCACGCATTACCTGTCAAAACCATATAAGAGGCAGGAACTTATAAATCTTGTTGATGAAATGGTTTTACTCCGGGGTGCGTTAAATTAATGCCATTATGCTGTGTGATTGAACGATAAATTAACCTGTATATAGAACTCGCAAACCAATGATTGCCACTTAACCAAAAAATTTATAAATATGAAGATCAGATTTTTATTCTTGATGATGACGGTTATGTTATATTCCTGTCATATCGAAAACAAGCACGAAAAAGCCAAAAAGTTGATTCCCAGGCCTGTTACCTTTCACTTAGAAGGTGACGGGAATTTTACAATCACCCCTGAAACCCGTATTATTTTTAATTCTAAGTTAACCGATGTTGCAGAGAGTGCTGCTTATCTTGCTGATATAATCAACAAATCAACAGGGTATGGATTAAAACCGGAAGCTTATGCTGAGAGTTCAAACCTGCAGAATTATATCCTGCTTTCAACTTTTAACGGCGATACGGCTTTAGGCCGTGAGGGTTATACCTTACAATGCCGGAAAGGTCAGCTTATTATACAGGCTCCCGGAGGCGCAGGTATTTTTTATGGGATACAATCGCTTCTGCAACTGGCTCCTACCGAAATTTATAGCGATTCTGTGATTGATTCCGATTGGGAAATTCCTGCAGCCTATATTTATGATAAACCGCGGTTTTCGTACAGAGGTATGCATCTTGATGTCTCAAGGCACTTCTTTCCAAAAGAGTTTATCAAAAAATACATCGACATGCTGGCTATTTACAAGCTGAATGTCTTTCACTGGCACCTGACTGACGACAACGGATGGAGGATCGAAATTAAGAAATACCCCGATCTTACAAATATTGCTGCCTGGCATGTTGATCGTAGCAATATGAAGTGGAACGATGTAACACCTCCTGCCGAAGGCGAAAAAGCTACTTATGGTGGTTTTTATACACAGGAAGAAGTGAAGGAAATTGTTCAGTATGCTGCCAAACGTCATATCATGATCATTCCGGAGATTGAAATGCCGGGCCATTCCAGCGAGGTATTCGCTGCATATCCTGAACTCTCGTGTCAGGGGAAGAAACTTTATGTGCAACCCGGCACTTATTGGCCAAATACTGATATTTTGTGCGCAGGAAACGAACAGGTATTTGAGTTTGCAGATAATGTCCTGACCGAAGTTGCAGGCTTGTTTCCCGGCCCGTATATTCATATCGGGGGCGATGAAGCTGATAAAACCAATTGGAAAAAATGTCCGAAATGCCAGCGTGTTATTAAAAATGAAGGACTTAAGGATGAAGCTGAATTGCAGAGTTGGTTTATAAAACGAATCGAAAAAATGGTGATTGCCAAAGGCAAACGCATGATTGGTTGGGACGAAATCCTTGAAGGTGGTCTGGCGCCTGAAGCAACGGTCATGTCATGGCGGGGAATTGATGGTGGAATTGAAGCCGCCCGCCAAGGGCATGATGTTATTATGACACCCACAACCTATTGCTATTTTGATTACTATCAGGCTGATCCTGAGTTTCAGCCCGAAGCCATCGGTGGCTTCCTTACACTCAAAAAAGTTTATTCCTACGATCCCTTACCACCGGTACTCAATAGCATCGAGGCAAAACATATCCTTGGGGTGCAGGCCAACCTTTGGACAGAATATATCCCAACCACCAAACAGGCCGAGTATATGTTGATGCCACGCATGCTTGCCCTGGCTGAAATTGCCTGGACAAAAGCTGACCGGAAGGATTATTTTGATTTTAGTAAAAGAGTTCACAATCAATACAAAGTTCTCGACCAGCTTAATGTCAATTATAGCAAAGGCTCTTATAAGATTGAAATTTCAGCAGAATACGATTCAACCCGTAAAGTGTACGCAGTAGAGCTTTTTTCAGAACAATATATGCCTGTAATCCATTATACAACTGATGGTTCTGTGCCAAATGAAAAGTCGGAAGTCTACAAAAAACCATTTGAAATAAATACGAATTCTTCAATTCAGGCAGTCATTTTTGAAGGTGGTAAAATGATGGAGAAACCAACTGTACTCACCATTATTTTACATAAGGCCATCGGGGCTAAACTAAAGGTGACGCATCAGCCAAGTTTTAAATATGCTGCAGGAGGTATTGGGTCATTAACAAACGGAATCACTGCCTCTACCAATCATAACGACAATTACTGGCTTGGTTTTGAATCTGAAGACATTGATGTTCAGATGGAATTATCTGAAATTAAAGATGTTAAAACTGTTGATCTGAGGTGCCTGCAAAACTTTAAAGCCTGGATTTTTTTGCCACAAATAGTTGAAGTCCAAATTTCTGAGGATGGAAAAACTTTCAGGACTTTTAAAACAGAAGTTGCAAAAGAAGCAGTAAATAGCAAAACGGTTGAAATTAAGGATATTAAAGTTGTTTGTGATGGAAAACCTGCCAGATTTATCAAACTGAAAGCCCAAAATCAGGGCGTATGCCCTGAAGGACATCCCAATGCCGGAGGTAAAGCATGGCTTTTTACTGATGAGATTATTGTTGACTAAATTATTGATAAATAGATTATTACTTGCATTATCGTAAGGTATTGGCTTTTTTTTATAAATTGTAATGAAATGATTGCTTTTATTATTAAAAAAAGTTTGTATTTTTGCAGTCCTTTTTACGAATAGAAAAAGTTAATTGATATGAACAAGCCGGAATTAGTAAAATACATTGAATCTCTGAGTGAGATTAAGACATATCCTGAATTTAAAGCAGGGGATACCATTACTGTTGATTATTCAATCAAGGAAGGTAATAAGACACGTACACAGAGTTTTACTGGTGTTGTGTTGCAGATTGCTGGTTCGGGTGTTACCAAAACATTCACTATCCGCAAAATTTCCGGAAATATTGGTGTTGAAAGAATTTTACCTTTTAATTCACCCAACATCGAAAAAATTGAAGTGAATAAACATGGTATGGTCAGAAGAGCCCGTATTTTCTACCTTCGCGGTTTACGTGGTAAAAAGGCAAGAATCAAAGAAAAAAGATTTTAGTTTTGCATATCCCATATACAGGCCCCGGTTTTTCCGGGGCTTTTTTTTTCACCAGTCTGATGTTTGCCAACCGGATTATTTAATTTAGCAGATAAATTAACCGGAAATGAAAACCAGAATTCTCCTGATCCTTTTGTCCGTTTTTTGTACCCAAATACTGAATGGTCAATCAGCGAAAATAAATATAGCGCTGTTAAAACTGACTAATCAGAACGTTGAAATCAATCAGACTTTAAAATATTTAAAATCCTGTCCGGATTACAATGTTCAGGAAGTTACAGCTAACCAGCTTATTGCCGATGAAAAAATCAGCACAAACTATCAGGTGATATGGGTACATATTGATGATTCTGTGGCAATTGCAAATATCAAAATTTCGGATGATCTTAAACGGGCCATTCAGAAGTTGGTTCAGAATGGTTCCGGATTGCTTCTTTCAAACGATGCCGCCCGCCTCATTGTTGATTTTGGCTTTGAAACCAATACTCCCGAAACCAGATCAAAAGAAGCCTCTGACAACGGATACGGACGTATGCTTGGCTTTCATGCCTTCCGCAATCATCCTGTATTTACCGGACTCAATGGTGGCGCATACATCCTGAAACCTCAAAGAAATATCCGGGTGCGACAAACTGGTTATTTTGATGATGACTTGCCAGCTCAGGGCAAAGTTGTGGCAACCGACTGGGATTATATTTTTCTGCGCGAACAAAAAAAGATCATCTGTGAGTATGCATTTGGTAAAGGGAAAGTGCTGACGGTGGGCGGGTATATGCTATTCAATGAACCAAATGTTAACAGAGCTCATCTTGAATTGTTTACCAATAATTGTATCCGGTATCTCAGCAACAATAAAGCAATTGTTCAAACGCCTTCATTTTATTGGAATTATGGAAAGCGGAATGTGGTTTGTCCGGGTGATTACACTGCCGACAAATCATTTACAACCTCTTCTTCTTTAAAATGGAACGAAAAGGGAACAGGGATACAACTTGTAAAGACTACTCCAGGGAATAACTTCTGGGACCTTGCGGGTGAGCGTATGCTTGTAATGGGTAACGAAAATGGCGGAGTTGAGGAGATCTGGGCTCACCCTTTTATGGCACTCCGTGATTTAGGTGTTGCTGTAAAGTCCGATGGTGCCAGGGAACCGGTTTTTCTTGATAGCCTGAAACCAGAAGTAGTCGTCAGGCCCGAATCAATCAATCGTACATATAATACCGGATTCGGCCGGATTTCAGAAACGCTTGTAGTATCGCCAACTGATCCTGTTGCTGTATTGCATTATGAATACCATGGGAATATACCTGCAGAACTTATCATTCAATTCAAAAGTAACCTGCGGATGATGTGGCCCTACTCAGAAAACGTGACTGAGCAAATCAACACTTTTATTGATAAAGAAAACGGAACAGTAAATATTTCTGATAATTCAGGAGATTATAACGTGGTTGCCGGAGCAGGCTGCATGCCACTGAAAATTAAAACCGGATGGTTAAATGGTTATGTTTCAGATTCTCTAAAAAACGAATTTCAGGGTGTACCAACCACGAATACCATGGTTTCCTGCTTGTTGGTTTATAAGCTTATGCCTGGTGATTGTTTGGATTTTGTGATTGCCGGCGGCGAAGAACCAATTAAGGAGATCGAAAAAATTCATCGTAAATCAAAAATACATTCAGTCGATGTGTTAAAAGAATCAGTGAGCCATATTGATAATTTCCTGAATGCCAAATTACAGATACAAACTCCTGACAAAGAATTTAATGAGGCCTTCAGATGGGCTATGATTGCTACTGACAGGTTTTATGTGAACACGCCAGGGATAGGTAAATCACTGGTGGCTGGTTATTCAACTTCAAATACTGGCTGGGATGGTGAACATAAAATAAGCGGCAGACCCGGTTATGCATGGTATTTTGGCCGTGATGCCGAATGGAGTTCATTGGCATTGCTGGGGTATGGTGATTTTGAAAAGGTAAGGGAGGTTTTATTGACTTTTGGCCGTTTTCAGGATTTAAACGGGAAAATATATCATGAATTAACTACTTCGGGATTTGCACATTATGATGCTTCTGATGCCACTCCGCTGTATCTGGTACTGGCCGGCCGTTATCTTGAGCATTCAGGAGATACTGCTTTTATCAGGCAAATATGGCCACAAATTGAAAAGGCCTACAATTTTTGTGTTTCAACTGACACGGATGCGGATCATTTAATCGAAAACACCAATGTGGGCCACGGCTGGGTTGAAGGCGGATATCTGTTTGGTTCTCATACCTCGCTGTATTTGGCTTCATGCTGGGCCGCGGCATTGCAAAACATGGCATCAATGGCTGAAATGGTTAATAATCCGAAACTTGCAGTTCACTGCAGGCAGGAAGAGGCAATTGTAAAGCAGAAAATTAATAATCAGTATTGGAATTATGCAGGTGGCAATTACTACCATGGAATGTTTAAGGATGGCACTTTTCATCAGGAACCTTCAGTAATGCCTTCGATACCAATGCTTTTTAATCAGGCTGACAGTTCAAAAGCGTATAAGGTTCTCGGTTTGCTTGCCTCTAATGAGTATTCTACCAACTGGGGTTGCAGGATAGTCAGCGATAAAAGTCCGGCATTCAGGCCCACGGGATATCATACCGGAAGTGTCTGGCCTTTGTTTACCGGTTGGGTCGCACTCGCTGAATATGCCTACAACAGGCCTGAATCGGGGTTTTCGCATATATTGAACAATCTGCTGGTATATAAAAACTGGGGGCTTGGTTTTGTTGAGGAAGTGTTGAACGGTGCCGTTTATGAACCTTCGGGTGTTTGCCGCCATCAGTGCTGGTCAGAAACCATGGCCATTCAACCTGTAATCGATGGGATGCTGGGTTTCAAACCCGAAGCTGTAAACGCTCATATTACGCTATCGCCCTCATTGCCACCCGACTGGGATTCATTGGAAGTGCGTAATTTGCGTTGCGGCACTTCAGTATTCAATATGAAAATGAAGAAACACCATGGAACGGTAGTTTATACCTTCGATTTATCAGCCGGACCTGCGCTGAATCTTGATTTTAAACCTTTTTTTGGCTGTAAAAGTTTGATTGATAATGTTTTAAGTAATGGCCGGAATTTGGAGTATAAAGCCATTACTTGTGATGGTAAAATTCAATTACAAAGCAAATTTGTTCTGACGCGAAAAATTGTTTTAGAAATACAATACAAACAGGGCTTTGAAGTCTTGCCATTAAAATATGATCCTTTGCCTGGTTCTTCACCACAGGGTTTGAGAATTACAGGAACCGGAGAAACTGAAAATTCTTTTTTTGTAGATGTTCAGGGAATTTCTGGTTCTGAAGGTGTTATAGAATTTATTGTTCCTGAAAATTTTTCAGAAAAACCTTTTGGTGCTGATCTTTTTGGGCAGACAGGAAATCGTATCAGATGCAAAGTTGCGTTTCCATTATCTACAGAGAAGTATATTACCAAAAGAATTTCGCTCCTACAATAGATGGGTGTAATCATTTGGTTAATTTTACCACTTCATTTCATTTAAGGTTATTGTGCTTAAAAATATTCAATCAGCATTCAATCTGTTTCTCCTTTCTGCAATAGCATTGGGTTTTCTGTCATCGTGTGTAACTGAAAAAAGGCTGTCGTTTGATGTGCTGACTCCTGCCGTAACGAATCTTCCACCGGAAATTAAAACGCTTGCATTGTTCAACCATGCCATTAAAGCCAAAGGCGATTCAGCAGGAAGTTTTTATGCCTATATCGGTAAGATTTCTTACGATACGGTGGGTGTAGATACTATGCTTTCATATAGCTGCCTGAATGGATTGGCAGAAGTGATTGACATGTCAGAGCGTTATCTGATTGGTACTTATCCTTCGCCAATTCCAATGAATAAAAATAAAAAGCTCCCGATTATTCTTCCGTTTGATACACTCGCAAGGCTTTCCGGCAATCCGCCTGCTGATGCAGCCATTGTTCTCGAAGATGTTCAGTCATTTGATGACTTCAATTATAGCACCTCACTTGATGGCTATTATTTTACCGGTCTTGAAGTGTTGATTAAAAGTTCATGGCGAATTTATGCGCTTAAAACCCGGGAAATAATCTACAGGCAAACAAGAATTGATACTGTACGCTGGTATTCGGGAGGAGCTGGTTGGGAAAAGGCTGTCGAAAATATCCCGGATAGGTTTTCGGCCCTTGAACAGGCATCACGCGAAGCCGGAAATTTGTTTGGAAAGCTTATTTCACCTTCTTACAGGCCGGTAAACCGGATTTATTATGTAACTGACAATCCTGCAATGCAGTCCGCAGCCGCTTATGTAAACAAAGGCGACTGGTCATCTGCTGCCAGGGTATGGAATGAAATAGCCTCAGGAAAACGGAAGAGGTTGGCTGCACTGGCAGCTTTTAACATGGCACTGGCTTCTGAGTCTGAGGGCCATCTTGAAATTGCAAAATATTGGATTGACCGTTCTTTTGAACTCAAACCCGAAGAAAAAACCATCAAATACCGCGATGTTATAAATGATCGTTTAAAGCAGATTGATTTGCTTGAAAAACAACTGAATACAGAAAAGTAACCCTCCGGTATGATTTAGCTTTCTAGCTTTTAAATAAAATGTAATAGCCGATAATTGCTTTTTAAAATTTAGATTATTCCTGTTCTGGATTCAACTTCCTGATTACGTTTTTTGAGCATCAGGCTTGTGATGGCCAGAATTGCAGAAATAGTTCCCAAAACCAGGAAAGCCCTGCTAAAACCCTGTACCGAAGAACTTCCTGAACCTGCAATTGCTCCTATAATCGCTGCACCTGTAAGTTGTCCGATACTTATAAAAATTGTGAGTAAGCCTTGCGAGGTTGCTCTTTCAGTCTTTCCTACCTCATTCAGCATAATGTAATTCAAAGCGGTACGCATCGAAAATCCTAATCCGATAAGAGATCCGGAAATATAAAAAATCGTCTTGCTGTCAGACTGTGTGCTGATTAAAAACATTCCGGCTGTTGCTGCAAGCATGCCAATGAAAATTACAATGCGTGAACCGGCACCATCAACCAGACGACCAGATAACGGCGATCCCAATGCACTTGCCAGCACTACGGGTATGAGCATAAAACTTGCAGTAAATGGCTCTACATGGAATAATCCTACAACCATCTGTGGCACAAAAATAAAACTTGACTGAAACAAACCCAGTCCAAAAGCCATATACCCTACAAGCCGGATCTGACGGTTCGAGAAGAATGTAATCCGAAGTACAGGGCTTACAGCCTTCTTTTCAACTTTAAACAAAAATATAAGCGTGAGAAGGCTTGCTGCTGCAAAAGGCCAAACGTACAGTGATGAAAGGCTCTGCAAGAGATTTTCTGAGTCAAGTAAATTGATGCCTAACGTGAAAAATGCCAGAAAAAGACCCAGCAACACAACACCCGGAACGTCAAAATCACTGAAGTCTGCAATTTTTTGTGAAGGAAGCAAACGGAAAGCATAAAACATCACAATGAGCGAAATAGGCAGATTGATCAGAAATAAAAAATTCCAGTCCATATACTTTAACACAATGCCTGCTATCGGAGGACCCAGCATAAATGCAATTCCGAAAACAGCACCAAGCAATCCCAGAGCTCTGCCACGTTTCTCCGGAGGATATATATCTCCGATGACTGCCGAAGCCACCGGAAAGATGCCACTCGCGCCAAATCCCTGAATTGCTCTCCCTACAAGTAAAAGGGGAAGATTGTCAGTTATAGCAACAAGCAATGATCCTATACCAAACAGACCAACCGAAGTGGTGTAAACGTTTTTTCTTCCAAACACATCCGAAAGCTTCGACATCAAAGGGATTCCGACCAGATTAAATAGTACGTAAATTGAAAAAACCCATGATAAGCTTCTTTCACTTACAAACAATGATTTCTCAATAGAAGGAATGGCAGGCCCAACAATCGAAATATCCAAAGCACCCATAAGCACTCCGGTAAATAGCAGGGCAAGTATTTTCCCTTTTGATGCAGTTTTTTCTTCCATGTTCATTTTTTATTGCTTTTTATAAACAACAATAAACAATAAAGGTTTTTATGTTGCAATTCCTGTCTTTTTGATGTTTTCTTGTAATTTTACCTTTTGAATCATTAAAGCATAAAGATTTATTATATATGAATGAAACATTGCCCGTTGGAAGCCGGATTGACCATGAACGTTATGGTGAAGGCATTATAAGTAAATCAACGATTACCGGTTACGAAGTATTTTTTGCCAGAGGAGGTAAAATGGAATTTTCGAGATCGAATTTCCCTGTAAAAATACTGTCGAAACCTGAGAATACAACTGGGCCTGAGACAAATATACCGGTTTATGACCTCCATAAAATAATAGCCCAGGTGTTGGATCGGTATGCAGGACTTCAGCATATTGTTGAGTTGGGTGAAAAATGGACCGGAGGTACAATGATTCTGCAACCTGGCAGAACCGACCTTAAAGGCAAAGAAATTCCGGTCGAAATATTTTTTCATAAAATTGTAATGCTCCGCGACCGGCTGCGTGTTCTCGAACAAAATATCAATAGCAATTCCAAATTAACTGATGAAGAAAAAATTGATCTTCAGCAGTATATCACAAGAATATACGGTAGTCTTACTACTTTTAATGTCTTATTCGACGATAAGGAAGATTGGTTTGTGGGTGAAAAATCGAAATAAACCAAATGAAGCAAATTGATTCAGTAAGTGCTGATCTTCAGCAGATTCAAATAATTGCACAAATTGTAAAAAGTCTCACTTTAAAAAATGACTTTCTTCTCCGCCCTTTCCTCAGTTTAGAGGTTGAAGCGGAAATAAAAGCAAGAATGCTGTTTTTTTCAGTCGGTATTTGCCATCAGACCTATGCTCTGGCAGATAAGAACCGTAATTTATTTGGCTGGGATTACCTTGAAGATGGTTTTATCCGCATCGCAAGCTGTAATAGCGTACTACTCGATCCGGTCTGGATGGAGGATAACAGCATACCAACCATTTCAGATCATATCAGGCCTTTTTTCAGCCCAACGGGAAATCCTGAAGATTGCACACTTGACAGACTGGATGAACGTGCCGGATTGTGGAAAAATATGGCTGTTGTTTTAAACAGGGATTTTAAAAGCAGTGTTTTATACCTGATCGCAATGGCAAATAACCATGTAAATGCTGACGATAAAGGGTTTTATCATCTCCTGCCGGGTTTCGGTGCTTATACGGATCCGCTGTTTAAAAAAGCCTCTTTTTTAATAAAATTGCTGGGTGATGCCGGTTTCGTTACCTTAAAAGACCCGGAAAATCTGGTTCCGGTGATGGACTACCATATGCAACGTGTTTTATTGCGCACAGGTTGTGTGGTAATTAATAATCCTGAACTTGAAACTGAATTGAAAAGTCGTTATCCAACAGCTTCAGAGCCTGTTATAAGGGAAAAATGTATTCAGGCAATGCGAATGATTTCTGATTATTCTGAAGTAGAATTGCTGCGCATGAATGATATTTTTTATATGCTTGGCCGTAGTTGCTGCCTTGATAACCCACTGTGTGTTAGCGGTTTTTGTGATAAGAAGCCGTGCTCACTCACGCGCACGGTTGAACTTTTAAACCATGAATCTTGTATTTTTACAAAGGGTTGTGCTGCCGTAAGGGATAGTTCGTTCCTCAAATACTGGCATCCGGTTACCGATACTCACTATTATTGATTCGAAGTATAATTTAATTTATCATTATAAAATATTGATAATTAGTATTATAAATTCATTTTTTTATTTTTTTCAACCTTTAAATGTAAAATACCGTTTAAAAAATAGAATACGTAGCAAGGATTTTGAAGATTTGTTCTTAACTTTGTTATTGATTAAAAATGAAACTCCCTTAAAATGAAGTATTTTACTAAATCTTTGTTGGTTCTGTTCTGTTCTGTTTACATTCAGATACTTGGGGCTCATGTTTATGCATCCGGCATTGCTGTTCCCACTGCATCACACATCATGAACATAGAGTATTCAGTGAACGGTCTTCCTGTTCCGATACTTCCTGAAGCAGGGTCGGTTAATATTGAAAATTTGCTGGGAAATCTGCCGGTTACATTTATTTATCTTTCTAAATCTTTTGAAGGTGTTGTTACAATGGTCTGGATTCTATCAGCTTCACCAGGCACGGTTTTTATTTTAATCGTGATTATTGTATTTCTGTTATTGTGGAATTTTATTGAATATCAAAAATATAAGAAAAAGCTTAATACAAGCAACCAACAATTGAAACTCAGGGAACAAAAGGATAAAGAAATTATCGATAGATTGTTTTCACAGATTTCTCAGGACATCCGCACCCCACTGAACGGAATTGTTGGAATGACTGAATTGCTGCGGCAAATGCCTGCAACCGAAAAGCAGGAGGAATGTCTGAATATTATTGCGGTTTCATCAAACAATCTTGTTGCAGTTGTAAGCGATCTGTTTGAGTTCTCACGTTTTGGCCGGAATGACCCCGTTCTTGAAAAAATTAGTTTCAGCATTCATGATATAATTGCAGAAGTATCTGATATCCTTTCTGATAAAATTAATGAAAAACGACTGCAACTTATAACCTTTATCGATCCTGCAATCCCATATTTTCTGAGTGGCGACCCTATTAAACTCAGGCAGATATTGTTAATAATTGTAAGACATGCTGTTCACCGTACCCCGAAAGGTGAGATACAGCTTTTTACAGAGTTTGTAAGGTCCTCAGGGCAGCAATATGAACTCAAATTCAGAATTAAAGATAATGGACCCGAAATTTCAATGAATGATCAGGTGAATGTGTTTACCGATAATAATTTTGAGTTAAGCTATCTCGATTTTTTAAATCCTGAAAATCCTCACAAATTTTTATTAATCAAACGCATCGTAAATCTTATGGGTGGTCAGGCCGGTATTGAAAGTGCTACCGGCAATGGTGTAACATATTGGTTTACAGTTTCTCTTGAAAAAGTAAATGAAGATATTTCAAAACAGAAACAGTCGGGTTTTGATCTGCATGATATGAATATCCTGATACTCGACGAAAACAATTCGAGCAGAGCAATTTTCAGAAAATATCTGCGATTCTTCGGTTGTACGTTCTCAGAGGCAGAATCAATTGAAAAGGCTAAGGTAATTTTACAGCAGGATCAGGTTTTTGATGTAATACTTTATTGTTTGAATACACAGAATCAGGACGTTTCTGAATTCGGGCAATTATTTAAGGACGAAAGCCATCAGGCAAGGCCAAAGTTCATTTTGATTTCTTCAACAGGGTATTTAATAAGCCCTTCACAAATGCGGAAACTCGGGTTCGATGCCTATTTGAATAAACCGGTAAAACTTACTGACCTTTATACAGCAATCATTGATGTTGCACCCGAGCGTTATAAATCAAAACTTGGTGATTATAATAAAGCAACTCCACCAAGTATTGAATCTGTTTTGAATATTTTACTTGTCGAGGATAATTTGATCAATGAGAAAGTGGCAGTGGCCACACTTTCAAGGCTTGGACATAAGGTTGATACTGCCGCCAACGGTAAAATAGCCGTTCATAAATTTGTTGAAAAACAATATGATATTATCCTGATGGATATTCAGATGCCCGAAATGGATGGAATTGAAGCTACCATTTGTATCCGTGAGCTTGAAAGAAATAACACCCTTCGGCCAAGAACACTGATCGTTGCCTTAACCGCCATATCCCGGCCGGAAGACAAAGACCATTGTATGCGCGCCGGAATGGACGATTATATCATAAAACCTTTTAGATATGATGAATTAATACGCGTTTTATCACTTCAGAAACCAAAAACCAAATTATATGAATAATTACAAAATACTTGTGATTGAAGATACGGCAGATGTTCGTGAGAATATTGCCGAAATACTGGAATCAGAAAATTATGAAGTCTACAAAGCTGAAAATGGGACAATCGGTGTTGAAGTAGCCGAAAAAGTACAACCTGATCTTATTCTTTGCGATATTATGATGCCGCAGATGGATGGTTATGAGGTACTTGAAGCACTTCGCAAAAAGGTTTCCACCTCCACTACTCCCTTTGTTTTTCTTACAGCAAAAAATACCCGTGAAGACCTTCGCCGGGGTATGGCGCTTGGAGCTGATGATTACATCTCAAAACCATTTACCATCGATGAATTGTTGAATTCGATTAAAACCAGGCTCGGAAAAGCTGAGGAGTTCAAAGAAAAAAGTGAGAAAAAACTGAATGAACTTACCCAAAACCTTGGGATGCCCATTACTGCTGTGATTAATGAACCACTAAAGGCTATTATTGGCTTCAGCAGGATGGTCATGACAGAATATCCGAACATGGAAAAACCCGAAATTGCCGAATTTATGGCACTCGTGTTTAAAGCGGGCATGAAGCTCAATAAGGTTGTACACAAAACAATGCTCTATTACCGTCTCGAAGCCCTGACTTACCGTCAGCATGAACTCGAAATCAGTAAGAGTGAAGTATCTGCACACACTGCGCTGGCAATCAGAGAAGCCATTGCTGAGCAGGCTCAGAATCATAACAGGCCTGATGACGTGCTTGTATTGCTCGACTCAATTGATAATGTGAAAATGCCTGAAGAATTTCTGAAAAATCTGGTGGGCGAATTGGTCGAAAATGCTTTGCTTTATTCACCCAAACGTACGCATGTTAAAGTTGTTACCGGTGTTGAGCGCAATAAGCTTATTATTACTATTTCTGACGAGGGCATTGGCCTGAGTACCGAACAGATTAACAATATTGGCGCTTTTACGCAATTTAGTCAGGAATTTAACCGTCAGGAAGGTGTAGGACTCGGCTTAACTGTTGTGCGTAAGATACTTAATCTGTTCGACGGCCAGATTACGATCAATTCATCTCCCGGTATTGGAACTACAATTAAGGTGTTTATTCCAACTGTTTCTTAAAACCCCCAACTTATATTAAACCGGCCCGCTCAGCCGGTTTTTTCTTTATTAAGCAATTGTCTTCGATTGGTTGTGGATTGCAATGTGAACGAATTCCAGGAGTATATGATACAAATTTAACAGATATCATTTCTGTATATGATTATTTGTGCATTCATTCAGCCTACATCATTGGTATAAAAACTATATTTGCCAACTTAAAACCAATTATTTGAAACCGGTTAGACCTTACATTTATTTATTAGTTATACTTTCAATGGTTTTCTGGGGGATGTCATTCGTCTGGACTACCATCGTATTCAACTATTTGGGGCCATTATCCATTGTATTTGTACGTTTGGTTATCTCTTCAGTATTATTGTTTTCAGTGCTTAAAATTTCCGGTAAACTTGAGCCCATGAAAAAAGCTGATTATAAATTATTTGCAGCATCAGCTTTTTTTAATCCGTTTCTATATTTTCTTGGTGAGAGTTATGGTGTGAAATTTTCTTCACCCACCATAAGTGCAGTGATAATTGCCACCATTCCTGTTTTTTCATTGCTTGCGGCTTCCTTTTTTTTAAAAGAAAAGCTTTCGTGGCTCAATATTCTTGGGATGATAATCTCATTCTCAGGTATTCTGATAATGCTGATTAATAGAAATTTAACACTTAACTCAAGTCCTATTGGGATTTTATGTTTGTTATTTGCTGTTTTTGCTGCAATTGGTTATTCAATTCTTTTAAAACGGCTTTCGGGCAGGTACTCTGCCTTTTCAATCATCACTTACCAGAATATGATTGGAGCTGTATTGTTTGCACCATTCGCGTTAACGATTGATTTAACGTATTTTATTAATCTAAAGCCAGACTTTACCTTTATTTCGTCTTTGCTGTTTCTCTCAGTTTTTGCGTCTTCGCTGGCATTTGTTTTTTATGCCATTTCTACCCGCGAAATGGGGGTAAGCCGTACAAATGTGTTTTCGAATTTTATACCGGTATTTACGGCCATATTTTCATTTTTTATTATTGGGGAATCGTTGAATGCTCAAAAAATTGCCGGCATGTTCATCGTAATTTTTGGTGTTGTGCTTTCTCAGATCAATAAACGTAATGAATTGCAATCCTGCAATATATCATAGTTTTTATTGTTTGATGTTGAGATAATCCCGCATCTTTCTAAAAAATTGTCTTTAAATTGCGGTAAAAGCTTTTAGATTTCAGGAGATTTTGTATTTTTGCACTCCCTAAATGGCGGGGTAGCTCAGATGGTTAGAGCGTCGGATTCATAACCCGGAGGTCACGAGTTCAACTCTCGTCCCCGCTACTTATAACCCTTGTAATCAAATGATTGCAGGGGTTTTTTGTTTTTTGTCTTGAACGTAAAAACCGTAACCTTTGCGAACCGCTGGCCAAAATGCACCGGGATGTGACCGGTATCACTGCGTTTTATAATGTGATGAATGACTGATTGATGGAGCATGTCCTGAATTTAACACTTTAACTCCCGGCACAAATAAAAAACCCTGCCAACAAGAGCAGGGTTTTAATTAGTACTTATAAACAATGGTTTGAATGAATGACATTACAAATATACAAAACCCAATACCCCAAAAGCAAGTGTTTTTCAGGAAATTTGCAAAAAAAATTTCTGGTAAGCAAAGAATTAAAAATCATGAAGGAACTTGTACGGCTGCTGAATAACAAGCTGCCACCGGAATTGGTCATTCAATGGTTTGATTACCTGAATGTTGTGAACCATCACCTGATTATAAAACTGACACTGAATTATGATTTTAAGGGCCTTGTATAGAAAACCCCGGCTTTTGGCCAGGGTTCCCAATCAAAAAAAACAAAAAGCAAAAACAAAAAAAAGATGACATGATGG